>NZ_AEXS01000051.1:0-28976 GCF_000204455.1 Paenibacillus sp. HGF5
AAAAATAATAGTGACAGCCAGTATAGATATCCTGGCCCTGGAGGAGAAGAACATGCACACATGGGAAAGCTTAATGAAGCAATTAGAGCAGTTGGGCATTGACGGAAAAGGGACCTTGTTGGTCCATTCTTCCATGAAGAGTATGGGGCCGGTCGAAGGCGGCGCGGACACGGTCCTCGATGCGCTGACAGCGTATATGAAAGAGGGGCTGCTGGTGCTGCCTACCCATACGTGGTCTTATATCAATGCGGATAATCCGAAATTTTACGTGGACCAATCCCCGTCCTGTGTCGGCATCCTGCCGGAGCTTTTTCGCAAACGCCCGGATGTGGTGCGTTCGCTGCACCCCACGCATTCCGTGGCGGCATTGGGCCTGGATGCCATCCCGTTCACAATCGACGATCATCGTTTCGACACGCCATGCGCTAGAGGATCCGCTTGGGGCAAGCTGCTTGACCGCAAGGCGACGATTTTGTTAGTGGGTGTTGATTTAAAGCGCAACACCTTTATTCATGGAGTCGAGGAGTGGGTGGACATTCCGGGCAGGCTAACGGATGGCCATGAGAAGTTGTACACGGTTTTACCGGATGGAACGGAAATCCCGGTGCCTTCCCGCAGACATTGCGGGTTGTCGTGGTCGGAGCATTTTTGGAAGGTTGATGAGGTCCTGGAAAGTCGGGGCGCGATGCATAAGGGGCATCTTGGCGATGCGGTTGTCCGGGTATGCGATGCGGCCGCGGTGGCCGATGTCATAACGGAAATGCTCAAGGACAATCCGGATTTGTTCTCGGATAATCATCCCTTGGACCATACCATGCCTTACGTTTAGACGAGGACTTTTATCGAATGTGACTTCAATGGCAAGGGCGGGAAATGGCCCGAACAACAATACGGTTGACCGGATATACGCGCGGGAAGTTTTTACATTAGGCGGCAGGTGGGCATAATGGAACCATTGCATGGACAGAAAGGAAGGAATGGCATGTCTACGGAAACGAATCCTCCCTGTGTCATTTTGCCCGAAGAGCAAGCGCCCGAAGATATGCAGCATTGCGAACGCTGCGAATTGTGCAGACAGCGGAATCGCGTCATCTGGGGGGAAGGCAATCCACAAGGCTCGCTGATGATGATCCTGGATAATCCAGGAGCCCGGGAGGACCGGGAGGGTAACCCGTTCTTGTGCGGGACCCGGGAAACCCTCCAACTCGGCATGAAGGAAGCGGGTATCGATATCCACTCGGTTTACGTCACTTATTTGCTGAAACGACGGCCAACCCGTGCTTACGATAAGCCTGCAACCCGAGCGGCATGCCTTCCGCATTTGCAGTCGCAGCTCCTTCAGAAGCAGCCGCTCGTACTATTTGGCTTCGGCAATGTCGTAGTCGAGGGATTATTCCCGCAGAAGGAGAATGCCACCGTCAAGGAGCTGCGGGGGAGCTGGCATGAATTTGAAGGAATCCCGATTGGCTTTACCTATCATCCACTGGCCGTTAGAAGAAGACCCAATTTGCTTAGGTTCTTTATCGAGGATTTGAAAGGTTTGAGGACGAAGTGGGAGGAGAGCGCAGGGAGGGGGACATAAACAAGGAGCGAACGCACCCGGCGTCCGCTCCTTTTGCTGCAGCTTATTTCATCAAGGTTTCCATAAAATGCTCCCTTTAGCGATTACAAATAAATCCTCCGCGCTTCCTCATTAAAGAACGCAATCACACTCGTATAATCGGCAATATCGATCCGGTGATGCCGCAGGATCTTCTGCATAAAGATAGCATCCGTAAAAAGGGAATTAATCATTCTCTCGCACCATACCGGCGTATCTTTAAAATAATCCACCAAATGATGAATTTGCTCAAATTCAAAATAAAGGACATAACAGGCATAATTCTGAAGCAGCATACGGAAGCAATGATCGCGGTAAGGGGTGGAGCGAGCGTCCGAGAGAAAGTCGCTCATGATCCCGAATAGCGTCGTTTTATCCACCGAATGCATGTGCATAAAACCATCCGCGTCATTGATCAGCCGCAGTAGGGCATCTAATCCTTCTTCCGGTGGCATCTCCAGCTTGGCCGATTTGCCCTCGATGGACCTTAACAGCTCCAACGTAAGATCTTGGCATGCCTGGATTTCAGGGGGAGCAATGAATATTTGATCTTTGTGCTTGTCGAGATGCTCGCTGTAGTAATCGTGATATGCAGTTACATAATGCTCAACATGAATGTTGGTTTTCGTATGGATCAAATCATGCCCGCGGAATGAAAAGGCATAGAGGGTCTCCTCATTCACCGGGTGCGCGTAAAGATAGAAAAAGAAGAAAAAGTCTCTCAATTGCAGCCTTTGTTCCTCGTTCAAGCAGGTGACATCGTTCAATTGAGACAACTGAAAGAAACCATAGCTCTTCATGAAATCATTCATGGCATTGTACGGGTTGGTCTTGGCTATGGACGTCGTTGCATTGATCGTAAACAGCAGATAATAGAATACCAATTCATCATAGACGTCCAGCTGTTCAAAAGAGTCGGACAGCACAGGCTTCCAGTCCGGGCTCGCAACATAGTGGGCGTCCCTCGGCTGCAATTCATACGTCCACTCCACAAAAGCCTCTTCGTTACGCTCGGCAAAGAATAATTCAGCGCCACCGTCCTCAAGAAGGCCGTATACAAAGCCGCCTATCGGAGTAGACGGTAATCCTCTATCGAATTTCAAATTGAGATATTCATTATATAGGAATTGAAGTTTCATCGGTCATATCCTCGGTTCGTAAGGGTTTCATTCATCATGAACACGGCAGTAGCTAACACGGATCCTTAATAGATATTCAACATCCAGCAGGGCATTCCTCTAGTTTCGCGGCAGATGGACGTTATCTGAAAGCAGCGACATGCCATGCCTTCTTCATAAGCGGCGGATCCTCAAAACCTGCGGTACGCTCCTTTTGCGTTCTCTTCAGCAAAACCTCCTGCTAGTCTCTGGATCTCCTATGTGGACAAGTTGAGGGATTCGGCACATCCACTTCCAAGCCTATTGACTCTATAACACGTTCGGTGGGAACGAACGGAATGAAGAGTGCCGTTTACGGCACAGCCCGTCCATGCCGCCCCAGTACAGCAGTGCTCGTTCACAGAGATGCAGAATGCAATTGCCGGGTTTACGGAAACGGTGTACACTGGGGGCCGAAGTGACCAATATAGAACAGGGTGTGTTACATATTTTCAGACTGCGCCAATTTTATTTAAACCATCTGAAGCGAAAGATGTTCAACAAAATCGTCGTGCTGTATTCGGCCGTCATGATCGTGCTGTTCGCGATTGCGGCGACCTTGGTCTATCAATACCAGACGCAGCGCATACTCCGCGAGCAGACGGATGCCAATCTCAAATCCGCGCATGTCCTGAATATCTATTTGAGCCGGCAGTATGAGAGCATCCAAAATATATTCCAGCAGATTTACGGCGACGCCACGCTGAGCGACGAGCTGATCTATTTTTTGAACAACGAATATGAAAGTTACCTCAAATACCGCCTGGATTTGTACACCAAGACGGGGGAGCAGCGTTTGCGGTCCTTCAATACCCTGCTGAAGAATTACCTGGAGCAGGAGCCCAGTGCCAAAAGCGTGTCCATCTACAGTTATCCGAACGATTTTTATATGCACATCAGCCGGACCAACCAGCAGCTGAATAATGAATCCGGTTCCAAAAGCAAGTGGGAGAACTGGTTCGCCCGCCGGGAGCAGCACAGCTGGGATACCATGCCGCTAAACGAGCTTTCAGGTTCAGCCGCAGGCTCCAGTGCAAGGTCCTATTCCTATTCGCGAGAGCTGAAGGACCCTTGGACCCTGGAACGGGTAGGCATGTTGAACGTGGAGTTCGACGCCCGGCAAATATCAACCTGGCTGGAGAGCAGAGCTTCGGTCAAAGGCCGGATCATGGTGTTGAACGCCCAGGGAACCGTGATTTACGACTCGGAGGATGTGTATTACGGTCAAACCTATCCCTACCGCTTGGAGCCGGAAAAAGCCGGAGACTGGGTGGAACTGGACGAACCCTCCAAAGTGAACATGTTGAATGTCGGGAATGCGGGCTTGTCAGTGGTGGGAATCGTGTCGAAATCCTCGATCGAGGAGAACACGGAGAGTTTGAGGACCGGACTGATCCTGGTCACGCTTGTGTTTATGGCGGCCAGCTTTGCGATTACGTTCACGATCGTTCGAAAATTCTCCAAAAAAGTGCAGCGGATCATCCGCTCAATGAACCGCATCGGCGAAGGCGATCTGTCGACGCGCATCCAGATGTCCGGCGAAGACGAGCTTCAGCAAATTTCCCGCCGGTTCAACGACATGGGCGACCGATTGGAGCAATACATCGATAAGATGTACACCTCGGAAATCAAGCAAAAAAACGCGGAGCTGGTTGCCCTGCAGTCGCAGATCAATCCCCATTTTTTATACAATACGCTGGAGTCTATTCGCATGAAGGCGTATTTCGTGGGGGCGAAGGAAGTGGGCCAAATGATATACAGCCTGTCGGTCATGTTCAAGAATATGGTGAAGAAGAGCACGATGGTTACCGTTGAAGAGGAGATCGATATGTGCTCGGTTTACCTCGACTTGTTCCGCATCCGCTATGAAGGGCGACTGGAGACGGAAATTGAGGTCGATCCGGAAATCCAAAACCTCAGCATTATCAAGCTGCTCGTCCAGCCGATCGTGGAAAACTATATCGTTCACGGATTCCGTCCGCTTGAGGACGATAATAAAATTTCAGTCTGTGCCCACGGGGCAGAGGACCGCGTCGTGATTACCGTCTCGGACAATGGAACGGGCATACCGGAGGAAAAGCTGATCCAGATCCGGCAGACGCTGGACAAGGTTCTCCAGCCTCCCGACAAGGGCTACCGTTCGATCGGGCTGATGAACGTGCATGAACGGATCGTTCTGAATTACGGAAGCGATTACGGAGTGACCATCCGCAGCACGGAGGGGCAGGGAACCGAGGTTCGCATGGAAATACCGAAGCTTCGCAAGGGGGAGACGACATGAGGAGCGTGTTTTTTGTTGATGATGAGCCTTTGATTGCTCAGGGATTGGCCACGATTGTGGATTGGCAGGAATACGATCTGCACGTGTCCGGTTCGGCCAACGATGGGCTGCAGGCGCTGGAGAAATTGAGGGAAGAGCCTGTGGATCTGCTGATCACGGATATTATGATGCCAAGAATGAACGGACTTGAGCTCATCAAGAAGGTAAAAGCCATGCATCCCCGCACCAAGTTCATTGTGCTTAGCGGGTATGAGGAATTCGAATATGTGAAGATAGGGATCACGCTCGGCATCCAAAATTACATTCTGAAGCCGATCAACATTGAGGAGCTGGAGGCGACGATCAAGCATATCCGGGGCGATTGGGAACGCGAGGAGCTGAAGCGGTTTCGCTCCGAGGAGGATTGGAAGATTCTCCGCAGCAATATTTTGCAGCGATGGGTGAGTGGTGAAATCAAAAGCTCGGAGCTCAAGCAAAGAGCCGAGCTTCTCGGCATTCCGCTGCATTATCCGTCTTACCAGGTTAACGTGCTGCGGCTCATATCCGACGAGCGCTCGGTATCCCAGCTCTTCCGCCTGACCAGCCTGGCGGATGAATGCTGCCAAGCTCTTTCGGAGGAGCTTGGGGCAGATCATGAGGTCATTTGTTTTCCCGATGCGGATGACGACATCGTTGTTTTGACGGCCTCGATGAAGGAGCGCAAGGATGCCGCGCGGGAGGGGATGCGAGGAGCCATGGCCAAGCTGCGTCAGCTGACCGGCTTGCGCATGTGGTGCGCCGAAGGTCATGCGGCTGTCCATGATTTTAAAGATATTCAGGAGAGCTACAGGTTAGCGAAAGGCCATTTCAACGCCTGCCTGATTGCAGGAGAGGAAGAGACCTTGTACCATCCGCCTGCGGAACCGGAATCCGATCCGGCATCTTCGCCGTCGGTTCGCCCCGATGCCTTCGCGAAGCTGCTGATCGAAGGCGATGTTTCTTCTTTGCAGGCCTACATCGAATCCGTTCTTGACGGCGGCAGCGGGGCGCAGACGGTACCCAGGGGAGCCTGCATGAATGCGGCTGTGCAACTGATGATAGCGGCAAAGGATGTGGAGAAAAGCCCCGACTACAGCGAGGTGTTCACGCCAATGCACCGGATCAATACGCTCCAGGGGCTCCGAAGCCATGTATGGCGCATTGTCGAGCGCAGCCTCCAGCGCCTGCAGGAAGCGGATCAGGGGTACAGCCTCCATGTGTCGTTCCTTGTGGAGCAGGTGCAGCACCATTATCCGGAAGAGCTATCCTTGAAGACGCTGAGCCAGCGGCTGCAGATGCATCCGAATTATTTGGGGCAGCTCTTTCAGCAGGAGGTCGGCGCAAGCTTTTCGGATTATTTGAACCAGTACCGCATCGAGAAAGCGACGCAGCTCCTGCTGCATACCGATCAGAAGACGGCGGATATCGCTTTCAGCGTAGGTTACACGGACAGCTCGTACTTTTACAGGCAGTTCAAAAAATATACGGGCGTATCTCCAACCGAGATGAGGTCCATGTATCGGATCTAACACCAACGTTTCTCTTTGCGACAGGCTCAAGGCGAATCCGCTTTGGCCTGTTTTTCTTGTTGTTTGTGGAGGATTCTTTAATTTATCCATCCCGTTCTAGTATTTTTCAACTTGAGGGCGGTAGCGCTTACTTGGCACAATGAAAGTAGTTAAAGGACGAGTGAGAAGATAACGGCCGGCTCTTGGATAAAGCCGCATTGACAACGATCATGGGAGATTTTAAAGCTTCGGTCGCATCACTTGCATTTAACAGGGAAGAGGAGGAGTGCCCATGTCGGGGTTCATCAAAAAGGTTATACGCAACCGGTTCATGCTGCTGATGATACTGCCCGGAACCATTTGGTTTCTGATCTTTGCATACTTGCCCATGTTCGGTACCGTGCTCGCGTTTAAGGATTTCCGCATAAGCCCGGACGGTTTCTTCGCCAGCGTGTTCAACAGCGAATGGGTAGGATTCAAAAACTTCGAGTATCTGTTTACGACCAATGATGCCTACATCATTACGAGAAATACGATTCTTTATAACCTCGCCTTTATCATTCTGGGCCTGGTCATTGCGGTCGGATTTGCGATCATGCTGAGCGAGCTTGTCAACAAGCGGACGGCCAAGGTATATCAGACCGGCATGTTTCTGCCGCATTTTTTGTCGTGGGTCATCATCAGTTATTTTGCGTTCACCTTTCTGAGCGTGGACAAAGGAACGCTGAACCAAATCATTACCTATTTCGGAGGAGAGCCGATCAGTTGGTATTCGGAAGCGAAGTATTGGCCCTTCATCATCATTTTTGTCGGCATCTGGAAAGGCGTAGGCTACAACAGCGTTATTTATCTTGCGGCTATCACAGGGATCGACAAGTCTTATTATGAAGCGGCCGTCATCGACGGCGCCAGCAAGTGGAAGCAGGTGCGGTACATCACCATTCCGCTGCTGAAGCCGCTCATGATCATCCTGACCATACTGGCAATCGGCGGCATTTTCCGTTCCGATTTCGGATTGTTCTACCAGCTTCCGAAGGATTCGGGCGCGCTGTACCCGGTTACGAACGTCATCGATACCTTCGTCTACCGCGGTCTGATCAACATGGGAGACATCGGCATGAGCACGGCAGCGGGCTTATACCAATCGTTTGTCGGACTGGTTCTGATTCTGGTTGCCAATTATATCGTTCGAAAAATCGAAAAAGATCATGCTATTTTTTAATCCGAGGGAGGTGTAACTTCAATGTCGCAGCTATCAACGCAAACCGCCCGCCAGTCGGCCAAGCGTTCAAGGAAGAGAGACTATAATGCCATCTCCCCTTTGTGGAATACGATTTTCAATATCGTGATCGGGCTCTTCTCGTTCTCCTGTATCTTTCCGTTCCTATTTGTTATCATTATTTCCCTGACGGACGAACAGACGCTGGTCTTGGAAGGCTTTAGGCTGCTGCCGAGCCAGTTTAGCACGGCCGCGTACGAGTATATTTTCAAAACGGGAAGCGAATTGCTGTCCTCATTCGGCTTGACGCTCCTGGTCACGGTGCTGGGAACGCTGGTGAGTCTGGCGCTGGTTACGACCTATGCGTATGCCTTGTCCCGCCGAAACTTTGAATTTAGAGGGTTTTTCAGCTTTCTGGCGTTCTTCACCATGTTGTTCTCGGGCGGCATGGTACCGGGTTATATCGTGATGACCCAGTTCCTGCATCTGCAGAACACGATCTGGGCGCTGATCTTTCCGCTATCCTTGAGCGCGTTCTCCATCATCGTCATGAGAACCTTTTTTCAAACGACGATTCCGGATGAAATTATCGAGTCCGCCAAAATCGATGGCGCCGGCGAATTTCTGACCTTTATCCGTATCGTCCTGCCGGTCTCGCTGCCGGGGATCGCCACCATCGGCTTGTTCAGCTCATTGGGTTACTGGAACGACTGGTTTAACGCCTTGCTGTATTATAACAATCCGCAGGCAACGCCACCGCTGCAGTTCATGCTCATGCAGATCGAGAAGAACATGGACTTCCTGACGAAGAATGCGCAGAATATCGGCTCGTTCGATGTGGCCGCCGGCCTGCCGACGGAGACGGTAAGGATGGCGATGGTCGTATTGGCCACGCTGCCGATCGTCATGGCGTATCCGTTCTTCCAGCGGTATTTTGTCCAGGGTCTGACCGTAGGCTCGGTCAAAGGATAATTTCATAAGGTTGAACCCGCAAAAGCACACTGCCGGAGAAATCCGGCTTTCATGTCTCGGGTGTGTAAGCGGTATCAATATAGCAATAAACCATTAAGTGACACAGGGGGAAAGACTCATGTTTAAGAAGAAGATTTCTTTACTGTCCCTTGCTCTCGTGCTTCTGCTGACCGTTGTACTGTCGGCCTGCGGCAGCAAGGAAGGCGGCAGTAAGCCAAGTGAACCAGCGAAGGAAGAGGCGGCTGTTCAAAGCGACGGCACCATTGATGCCTCCAAACTGGATCCGGTCAAACTGAAAATGTACATGATCGGGCCAAATCAGAAAGACCTGCCTATGGTTCAAGAGGAAATCAATAAATATTTGACGGAAAAAATCAATGCAACGATCGAAATCAGCATGATCGACTGGGGCGATTACAGCCAGCGGATGCAGGTGATTACGAGCTCCGGCGAGAATTACGACATCGCCTTCACCAGCTCGTGGGCGTTCGATTACCTTCCAAATGCGGCAAAAGGCGCGTTTAAGCCGCTGAACGAACTGCTCGATCAGTACGGAAAAGGCATTAAGGAAGTACTGGATCCCCGTTTCCTGGAAGGAACGAAGGTTAACGGCGTCAACTATGGCATCCCGGCCAACAAGGAACTGGCACAGCAGTTTGTATGGCGCTTCAACAAAAAGTATCTGGATAAGTACAACCTGGACATTTCCAAGGTGACCACGCTGGAAGATCTGGAACCGCTTCTCAAAACGATTAAAGAGAACGAGCCTGCGGAAATTACGCCGCTTGCCGTACCGAAAGGCTTTAAACCGTACATGCCGTTTGACTACCCGCTCGGCGATGAAATTCCGATCGGCATGTATCTGGACACCGAGGACTTTAAATTCGTGAATTTGCTGGATTCGCCTGAATTGAAATCGGCGCTTGAGACCATGCGCAAATACTATAAAGCGGGCTATGTGCGTGAGGACATTGCAACGCTGGACGGCATCGACAACATCAAAACCGGCAAATGGCTCGTGGACCGCGAAATTACGCAGCCATACGCAGAGCTTGGCTGGTCCAGAAACGCGGGCTATGACATCGTGACCAGACCGATGCATGATCCTGTCATTTACACCAGCTCCGCAGCAGGTTCGATGATGGCCATTTCTTCTTACTCCAAAAATTCGGAGCGGGCGATGATGTTCCTGAACCTGCTGAACACGGACGCGAAACTCCGGAACATGATTCAATACGGCTTGGAAGGAACGCACTACAAGAAGCTTGAAGAGCCGTATATCGAGGATATGCCTGCTATGCAGGAGAACTACGCGATGCCTGGTTTCGCGCTCGGCAACATGTTCCTGACGTACCTTCACGAAGGTGAGCCGAAGGACAAATGGGAAGCATTCGAGAAATTTAATACCTCTGCTGTAGTAGCGCCTACGTTCGGCTTTAATTTCGACACGGCTCCGGTCAAAACGGAGGTCGCGGCCATCACGAACGTAGCCAAGGAATTTATTCCGGCGCTGTACACCGGCTCCGTCGATCCTGAAGAATATCTGCCAAAAGCTAAACAAAAGTTCCAGGATGCCGGCATCGACAAAGTGATCGCCGAAGCTCAAAAGCAATTCGATGAGTGGAAGGCTCAAAACAAGTAATCCGTAAAGGGTATGAAGGGTAGAAGCGGCTGTTCCTTACGGCCGCTTCTCTCTATCCTTTCTTTCTTCACCGACAAAGGCTCCAATGTGCGCAAGCGAAATGATCTTCGAATAATAGGAGGTTTTCCCATGAAACGAATCAAACCGGATTATTACGCAAGAACCCAGTGGAAGCGCAGAATGGCGGCCTGGATGAGCACGGCGTTGCTTGCCGCATCCCTGACGGGCTTTGCCGGAGAAGCCGAAGCGGCCCAGCCGCATTCGTCGTATTGGTATCCGAACACGCTGCTGGAATGGTCACCGACCAAGGACAAGGATGCCCGTTTTAACCGGGGAACGGTGAAGCTGGAGGATGAGCGCATCCAAGGAAGCAAAGTAAACGGCAATGCCAAGGAAGAAGTGAAGGTGCTATCGATCGCTTCCATGTATCCGAGCACAAGCGGAGCTCCTTCCCAAGGCTCGGAGAAGTTCCATACCTATACGTTCAGCAATTGGCAGTATATCGACAAGCTGGTCATGTGGGGCGGCTCCGCAGGCGAAGGACTAATCGTTCCGCCAAGCAGCGACGTCATCGATGCGGCCCACAAGAATGGGGTTCCTGTTTTTGGAACCGTTTTCTTGCCGCAAACCGAGCACGGAGGCAAAATCCAGTGGCTGCATGATCTGTTAAAGCAGCGGGAGGACGGTTCTTTCCCGGTTGCGGATAAGCTGATCGAGGTAGCGACGTACTACGGCTTCGACGGCTGGTTCATCAATCAGGAAACACAGGGCGGAACGCCGGAAGATGCCGCGAAGATGGCTGAGTTTCTGACTTACCTGCAGCAGAACCAAGAGCCCGGCATGGAAGTGATCTGGTACGATTCCATGATCGAGGAGGGACCGGTGAAGTGGCAGGGGGCTTTGACGGATAAGAACGAAATGTTCTTCCAACAGGGAAATCAGAGGGTTTCCGACAATATGTTCATCGATTTCCGCTGGCAGTTCAAAGACGAGAAGAACGGCCAATACGATTACATTACGCCGTTCTTGAACTCCCCGGCCAAAGCGGCGGAGCTTGGGCGCAGTCCGTATGATCTATATGCCGGCATCGACGTGGAGGCGAAGGGCTACGAAGGCAGGTTCAATTGGCCGGTTCTGTTCCCGGACGGGAAGAAAGCCACGACCTCTCTGGGCATTTACCGCCCGGATTGGGCGTACAACAGCTCCGAAACCCATGAGGAGTACATGAATAAGGAGCAGATTTTCTGGGTGGGACCCGGAATGAATCCGGCGAACACGTCACAACCCGAAGGGACCGATCCGCTTGCGTGGAGAGGGATTGCCCATGATGTCGTTGCAAAAACCGTGCTGACCGACTCCGAATTCGTCACCCATTTCAATACGGGCAACGGCCATTTGTTTGCGGTGGACGGCAAAGTGATGCGAAGCCGCGATTGGAGCAACCGGAGCCTGCAGGATATTTTGCCGACCTGGCGATGGATCACGGAGACTAACGGCCAAGGCGAGGCCCTGAAACCGGAATTTGATTTCGGCAAGTCCTATTACGGCGGCAGCTCGCTTCAAGTGGCGGGTGCCGTAAGCAAAGGTTCCTCCACCCATCTCAAGCTGTACAAGGCGAATATCCCGGTGGAAGCGACCACGGAAGTATCGCTCGTGTATGCCGACAATGCCAAGGACGCCAAGGTGAAGATCGGCTTGGCATTCTCCGATGCGCCGGATCGGTACGAATTTTTCGAGCCTGGCAAGTGGACCGCCATGGGCGCGAATCAGGATTGGAAGCAGGGAAGCGTCAAGCTGAACAAGTATAAAGGCCGCACGATTGCTGGAATCTCGCTTCAATTCGAGTCCGCGGCGGATCAGGCGGATTATCGGGCCAACATCGGCCGCCTGGCGGTTACGCAGGTGAATGACAAGGCGAAGAAACCGCACGCGGTGACCGATTTGAAGATAATCGAGAATGATTTCCGCGATGGAATTTATGGTGATGCGCGCTTGTCGTGGGAAGCGCCGAAACAGAATGAAGACGTTCTGTACTATCAGGTTTACCGCGTCCATCCGGACGGCAAGTACGAACTGATGGGCATGACGGGAAATACCGTTTATTACGTACCGGAAATGAAGCGTTCGCTTAAGGAGGAGGCAACCAAAATGGTTGTGATTCCGGTAAACCGCCACTACCAGGAAGGAAAAGCGGCATCCGCCAGCTTCGACTGGCCGGAATATCCGAAGCCGACGGCAGCCTTCAAGGCGGATAAAACCCTGATTGCGCCGGGAGAAACGGTGCAATTCACGGATCTTTCCTCGGAAGTGACGGAGTCCTGGAGCTGGAGCTTCCCTGGCGGGCAGCCGGCGTCCAGCACGGACCAGCATCCTAAAGTGACCTATCCCGAGGAAGGAACGTACGAGGTCACGCTGACCGCTAAAAATAGCGTTGGCGAGGATCGGATCCAGAAGAAGCTCATTACGGTAACCCGGGAAGCCGAGAACGGCGTCGGCAACCTCGCTCTTGGCAAAAGCGCGTCCGCATCCAGCTTCGTGAACGAGAAGGAAGCGCCGCCATTTGCAGTGGACGGCAATGCCGCCACCAAATGGTGTGCCGTCGGAGACGGGCCGCACTGGCTGACGGTAGACTTGGGAGCCGAGCACAAGGTCAGCGAATTCGTGATCAAGCACGCGGAAGCCGGAGGAGAGCCTGCCGCGTTCAACACGCGGGCCTTCTCCATTCAAGTAAGTTCGGACGGCAAGGCGTGGAAGGATGCCGTCTCGGTCAAAGACAACACGCAAGGGATCAGCAGCCATGCCATCGAACTTACCTCCGCACGGTACGTGCGTCTTCAGATCGAGAAGGCGACACAGGGCGGTGACACAGCTGCACGGATTTACGATGTTGAAGTGCTGGGCTTGAAATAGTACGGATGACTAGAAAGAGTGTTTCCCTTCATGGGGGAACACTCTTTTTTGGTTATTTATATCGTCCCGATTCGTCATAGAAGCGCCGTTTAGGCCCTTGAGCCAGCGTGTCGTGTATAGATTTTGTATAGATAGGGTTGTTAATCTGATGTAGGACACTATATGGATGCTGCGCAAATGACGCGTGCTGAGGACGGCATTGATGGCAAGAATGCTGAAAGTGACCGGTCTGACCGATAAATAATGAGTAGAACAAACAACCATTGATGGCATGGTAGTCATCAATGGTTGTTCTTTCATTTGGGTTTGCAATTGTAAATAATGGAGCTATGCTTACATTAAAGTGGATTAGGAGAGGAATATCTCTTGGCAAAGAGCCCACCAAGTCACCAAATAAAAAAGAGCCACATTTTATGGTTATTAGGATTACTCTTAGTGATTCTATCGAGTATGCGCATGCTGTGGGTGGAAGTGTTCCCTGATCAACAGCAGGTGACGATAAAGAAGGGGCATCTCGATTTGCGCGAATGGGATGCCGAAGAAGGCGGCATTCTGTTGCTTGATGGAGAGTGGGAGTTTTATCCCATGCAGTGGCTGCTGGATGGGGGCGGGCTGGATGCATCAGGCGGGCCGAAGCCGAAGCTGATTGCGGTTCCGGGGGGATGGAATCAAGCTCTGCATGGTAACGGCAAAGCGTCTCCATATGGATTTGCTTCCTATCGCCTGCGTATTCTAGTGAATCCCGAGGAGAAGCTGAATTATAGCATTCGCGTGCCTAGCGTACGTTCGTCATCCGAATTATATGTCAATGGACGTTTGCTTGCCAAATCCGGGCGGGTGGCGGACACGAAGGAAGCCTATACGGCGAAGAACCTGCCGTATACTACAAGCTTTACGGCGGATGAGCACGGCGTCATCGAAATAGTGATTCAGGCGGCCAATTATGTGGATAGCCGAAGCAGCGGCATTGCCAGGTCCATTAAATTGGGTTCAGAGGAAGCCGTGGCCAAGGAAATAAAGCTCTCGGTTTCGATGCAAACGCTGGGAGCCGTTATCTTTCTTATGCATTCCGTTTATGCACTCATTTTATTTGTACTGGGGAATAGGGAAAAGAGGCTGCTGTATTTTTCCTTGCTGACCCTCTGCGTAACCCTTTCGAGCATATTGAGCACGGATGAGAAGCTGTTCCATCAATTCATATACATCAGCAGCGATTGGGATTTTCGGTTGTCCAATGCCGCCTTTATGATTGGATGCTATGCGTTGCTGGAATGCACGAATCATCGCGAACTCTCTTATTGGAACAGGATGTATCCCGTTTATGCCGTCATGATCTTAGGAACTGCCGGCATTACCTTGTTCTTGGCTCCGCCGCAGGTAATCATGCTTTTCCCGGTTTATTTTCTGCTGGGCTGCGTAACGGCCGTCATCACGATCATTGCAATCACCAAAACCGTAATCAAGGGCATCAAAGATCATTTGTTACTGCTTTTTTCGATGGTTGCGCTGGTCCATCATTTCCTGTGGGCGTTGTTCTTGCGGGAAAGCGCCTTAAGTGTTGCCCATTATCCGTTTGACCTGATCCTTTCGATGGGATGCTTGGCCGCTGTATGGTTTAAGGGTTACTTCAAGATGCATGCGAACACGAAAGAGATTGCCGCAACTTTGCAAAGAGTGAATGACCACAAGGATCAATTCCTGGCGAACACGTCCCATGAATTCAAAAATCCGCTGCACAGCATGCTTAACATGTCGCAATCCGTGTTGAACCGGGAACGGCCTTTGCTGCAGGATAGGAGTGTGAAAGAGCTTGAAACGATTCTGACCGTCGGACGTCGTCTAACACTAATATTAAACGATTTGATGGACGTCATGAGTCTGCGGGAGGGCAATCCGAGACTGCAGAAAAAAGCCGTATCGATCCAGCCCATTGTGACGGGGGTGATGGATATGCTGCAATTTAACGCGGAAGTGAAGTCGGTCAGCATCGTCAATCAGATCCCGGAGGATTTCCCTCCCGTCTTGGCGGACGAGAACCGGATGATTCAAGTCGTGTTCAATCTGCTGCATAATGCCGTAAAATATACGAATGAAGGGTACATTTCGATTCAAGCTTTTACAGAGGACGACAGAGCCTATATCGCGATTGCCGACACGGGGATCGGAATGGATGAAGCCATGCTGAAGCGCTTATTCCTTCCGTATGAGCAGGCGAGCGCCAGCGAGACCATGATCGAAGGCGGCTTTGGGTTAGGTCTAAGCATAAGCAAGCAACTCATTGAGCTTCATCGGGGTACGCTTGAGGCGGCCTCCGTTCCAGGGGAGGGCTCGAGATTTACGTTTTCGTTAAAGCTGGCAGGGCTCGAAACAGAGGAAGAGCAGCATGAATCTAACTCTAACGGACCGCCAACATTGCCGTCCATGCCGATGCAGGATACCATTGGGGCCGGACTGCAAAAAGAGGAGGTCTTCCCGCCAGCCGCGATACAAGGAGCTCTACCCGAAAGGAGAAGCAACCGGCCGCTCTTGCTCATCGTTGACGACGATCCCGTCAACCTTCAGGTGCTTGAAGCCATACTGCCGCCTGACGAATACGAGGTGACGATGGCAACAAGCGGTAAGGAAGCGCTGGCTGTACTGGATGCGAAGGCGTGGGATTTGGTCATCTCCGATATTATGATGCCGCAGATGTCCGGTTATGAGCTGACGCGGAGGATTCGCGAGCGGTTTACGCTCACGGAGCTCCCTGTGCTGCTGCTTACCGCGAGAAGCCAACCGAAAGACATCCAAAGCGGGTTTTTGGCGGGGGCCAACGATTATGTGACCAAGCCGGTGGAGGCCTTGGAAATCAGGTCGAGGATCGAGGCCTTAACAACGATTAAACGAACGGTCCGTGAGCAGCTTCGACTAGAAGCGGCATGGCTGCAAGCGCAAATCCAGCCACATTTTTTATTCAATGCATTAAATGCGGTGACGGCCCTAAGCGACGTTGATTTGGACAAGATGCGGAATCTGCTTGATGAGTTCAGCAACTTTCTGAGATATAAATTCAGATTCCAAGACACGGCTGGACTCGTTCCGATCGAGGAGGAGCTGAGCCTGGTGCGTTCGTATCTTTATATCGAGCAGGTTCGGTTTGCAGAGCGGCTGCAGGTGGTTTGGGAGGTAGATGACTGCGGAGCTTTGCAAATTCCGTTCCTTTCGATTCAGCCCTTGGTCGAAAATGCGATAAGACATGGCGTCATGAAGCGCACTTATGGGGGAACCCTACATATTCGAATTTCCGTCCATGCCGCGCATGCCGAGATAACCGTTGAGGACGATGGGATCGGAATGGATGAAGCTCAATTGCAGCGAATCCTGGAGAGATCAGCAAATCATCAGTCCGGGGTCGGATTGATCAATACGGACCAGCGATTAAAACGGCACTTCGGAACAGGACTTCATATTCAGAGCAGGTTAGGCGAAGGAACCCGGGTAACTTTCCATGCACGCATCTAAACCTCGGGTAAAACGATATCAGGCGGTGAGATGAATGGAGAGATTGGAAAACAGCGGATTTTATAAACTGAAATTTTTAATAACGCCGGAAGAATTCAACCAAATGTTGGCGCGCTTTGAGCAAAAGCAAGCCGAATTTCATCGTACGAACCATGCATGACCCAGCATGATCTGGATCAGGTGCTTGAGGCGTATCGTACCTATTATCAGTATTTTACGGTGCAGGAACGGCCCGATTACCACCCTTTCTTTGTCTATTCAATTTCGATTGCTGAGGGCGATGAAAGCTCGGGATTCTTTGTCAGAAATGAAGGTGTCTCATTCCCCTACCGCGGACAGTGGGCAGAAGATGAATTACCCTATATCTTGCTCTCCCTTCCAAAGGGAATTCGAATCGATGCAGAGGATGAACGAGGAAAGCATTATCTATATGAGGATATTCGGGCACACCGGCCGTTAACGTATGTTTTTTTCGAAGAAATGGCAGCATCCATGAAAAAAATAACGAAGCCGCTTCGTTTCTCGATACAAGCCGCAGACGCTATGCAAGAGCAGAAGCCGGCTGTTCGCATAAGTCAACAAGCGGTGAATGATCTGATTGACTCGTGGATCGTTAAGAAATATGGGCTGGTTATGAACAACAAGAAGGACATATCAGGCACCTAAGCGGATTCCTCGGTAATCCCCATTCATATGAGCCGGAAACCACCTCGCTTCCACGATGTATTGTACAGAAAAATTTGCATTATCCTTGAAAAGCCCGCCAACCGTGGTCTTCATAAATGGGGAAAGCGGGCCTATCGAGGGCGGGACACCCGGTCCGGATACTTCACTTCCGGATATTCCTCCGAGGGACCGGTTAGAAGCTTACTCTCCTCCATTCCGCGCAAATGCTGATTAAAGAATTCCAGCACGTAGGCGTTGACGATCTCGGCTCCCCTTGATCCATTCATGCTTCCGGTCATGCCGGTCAGGCGGGTAAGCGGAGAATACAGCTGAAGATCGGTGAAATTATAGTGCCCTGCGCCTTCGATATAAAGGGTCCGTCCTAGGCCCTGTTGAATTAAGCGATCCATCAGCTTCAGCTCTAATTCCCGATTCGCCAGAATCATGCCGAATTGTTCTCGGGTTAATCCCAGTGCTTGGAGCTCGGCTTCCGTAGCAGGGGTTTGGCGATACTTCGCCTGCTGTTCGTTCACCTTCATAAAATCCTCCGATTCCATGAACATAAACGGTTTCTCCATGTCATCCCGGTCCTTCGTTACGAATAGCGTCCCGTCCATGTTCACGCCGGCTTTGATCCGCGGGTTGGAATAAACGGCTTCAAAGGCTGCGGCCCCGCCGAAGGAATGGCCCATCATGCCGATGTTGTCCAAATCCAAGGCTCCTTTAAACTTGCTGGCGATGGCGCCTGATTGAAGCTTCTCCAACTGATTCGTGACGAAGGAGATATCCTCATTCCACACCTTCAAAATAGCGCGGCTGTCCTCGAATAACCGCTCCTGGGACTGTTCCGTAAGAAAACCGGTTACGCGCCCGTCGGGAAATGCGGTGGCGGCCGTGCTGTACGTATGATCGATGGCAAATACGATATAGCCGTGGCTGGCAAGATGTTCAGCCTGCGACGAATGCAAAATTCTGCCGACCCCCATGCCGTGCGACAACAGCACCACCGGATACGGATTCTCCGACAGCCGCAAATCGGCATGGCCGTATGCGTTGGCCCGACTGTATTTCCAGTAGTCTAGCGCCGCCGCGGGAAGGCCCAGATATTCGGAATATGCTTGCATATAGGTGTGAAACAGTCTCTTATCCTTAGGAAACACCGTAGCTTTTTCCGCGCCTTGGTCAGACTCCGCGGCCGGATACCATACCTGAACGATAAGCTCCCGTTTGTCGCTTGTTTGTTCGGTAAACGTTTCTTCACGGTCCGCATCAACGAAATGGAACGTATCCGTCCCCACCCTAAACTCCCCGGAAGGCTTCGGTAAATGAAAAACCGGCAGCAGTGCCGATAAGGCAACCGATACGCCCAGCAAAACGGCCGAAAGGCCCCATATCATGTACCGCAGCGGTTTCTTGACCGTTCGGCGTCTGAACAGAACCAACATAAAGAGCAAAGCGGTGACGATGTAGGCCGGAATCATCTGCCACCTGTATCCCTCAACCAGCAGCTGTACGGCGAACAGCGAACCGCCAGCGATGCCGACGATCACGCCAGCCTTCCTGTTTATTGTGTTACGGCTCAACAGTATCATCAGCATCGCAACGCAGGCTGCAACCCACAACATTTCCAGAACTCTCATACGCACGCTCGCTCCTTGTTATCGCAATTACTTGTATGATAAGGGATCAAGGTTAAAACGAGCGGATGGTTTCGTTTAAAAAAGGTTTAAATCCGGGTCCCGGGGAGTTTACAGCCAACCTTTATCTTCCGCGATCGTGACGGCCTGCTGCCGGGAATCCGCCTCCAGCTTCTGGATGGCGGAGGACAGGTAGTTGCGCACGGTTCCCCTTGTCAGAAACAAGGCTTTGCTGATGTCGCCGGTAGTCATGCCTCGCTTGGTTAACCGGAGCATTTCGATTTCCCGTTCGCTGAGGGGATTCTCCTCCTTCATGAAGAGCGCGGCCGCCAGGTCGGTGCTCACGACCCGCTCGCCCTTCATGACCCGCCGGATGGCCTCAATCAAGAAATCGATGGGCTCGTCCTTTAACAGATAGCCCTCCACCTGCGCATCCATCGCTTTTTGCAAATAACCGGGACGTGCGAAGGTCGTGACGATCATGATTTTGCAGGATTGGCCTGCTTGGCGTATGGACTCGGCCAATTCCAGGCCGTTAATATGAGGCATCTCGATGTCGAGCAGGCACACATCCGGCTGATGCTGCCGAATTGCGTCCCAGGCGCGCTGCCCGTCCGGCACCTCGGCCACCACCTCGATGTCGTCTTCGAAATTGAGCAGTGAGGCGAATGCGCCGCGAAGCATTTGCTGATCTTCCGCAATGACGATTCGAATCATGAAGCGTCCTCCTTTTCATGCCGGCGAAGCGGGAGTTTCAGGTACACCTTAGTGCCCCCCTGAGGCAACGGGTCGATGGCGGAGGACCCGCCCAGCGTCTTCATCCGCTCCATGATCGATGGGAGGCCGTTTCCGCCGCCGTGCCCCGCAAGCCCCACGCCGTCATCCGCGATATGGATCCCGAAGGCATGATCCTTCGTTTCCAGTTTGACGGCGCACCGCTTGGCCCGGCTATGCTTGATAATATTGGTCATGGCTTCCCGGACGCAGAGCGCCAGCATCGTTTCTTCCACGCTGGATAACAGCGGGGGCTTCTCCGGATTCTCGATCGTCAGCGCAATTCCTGCCGTATGCAGCAGCTTGGCCGAATGCTCCAGCTCGCTTGCCAACGAGATGAACTTCATATCGGATACCAGCTCCCTCACCTGCTTGAGGGCGGTTCTGGAGGTATCCAGAATCTCGCCTAACTCCCGTTTGGCCTGGCTCGGATCCTTATCCACCCATTTCGTTGCCAGCTCGCTCTTCATTTTGATCATCATGAGGGTCTGCCCCAAGGTATCGTGGAGATCCCTGGCGATTCGCTGCCGCTCCTCCTGCTGGATATACTTTGCGATCTGCTCGTTGGCTTCATCCAGCTCCCCCTGCAGGCTTTTTGCTTTCTCCTTGATGTAGATGACGATCGGATATACCGACTGAATGATCATGACCGGAAGGTAAATGGCGTTGGACGTTTCGAGCAGCGGTTCCTGACGGATGACAAATACGAGCAGGAACGACAGGGCAATGGCCGCGCTGCCGATGGCGATATGCGCCTTGGACTTGGATCGACCGAGCAAGTCGGCGAAAATGATCCCGAACAGCATGGTGCTCGGCCCGGCATACACCCCGAACACCGCAATGGCCGACAGGCCGGACAGCGAAGCCGCCAGCAGCCAGCCGCCCCGACGCCACAGCGCAACATAAAACGATGCGAGGAACAACAGAAGCACCAGAAGGGTACCCCACAATCCCAGCGCCGTATCCGAGTTGAAGACCCGATAGCACAAGAATACGGTCAGTATGATATCGATCAGCAAATAGTTTTTGATTTGGTCCCTCGGGTACAACTTATAGAACATATCTAGCCTCCAATCCGGCTATTTGGATTCGAACAAACCTACCGCCTGTTTGCGGACGGTCTCCATCGGCCCCAGCTTGAAGCCTCGAAGCCACAGGGACGCCATGCCGAGCTGAAGTGCGGAGATTAGCAGCCAAACGGCGATAATCGCGGCCGAATTCAGCCTGCCGGCAAGCCCTAGGCCCCAGCCGTAGAAAACAGCGGATGCCATGATGTTTTGGAGCACATAGCAGCTCAGCGACATTTTTCCGACATTCTCCAGAAGGCGCCAGAGCCATTCCCACTTCGTATATTGTATCATTCTCGCTAAAATTGCTATATACCCCATGGACATCAGCGGGGCGAACAGATAGCGCACGGGAAGATCGAAAGCGCCGCCGGGAATGAATATGAGCAGGTTGAGCGGCACGCCGACATATACGCCCAGCTGAAATAGCCTTTTTCGCAGCCTTTTGCCGTTCTCGTCCGGTGCGAATACGCCCGAGCGCATGAAGCGAACCCCTAGCAGGAACAGAAACACGTTTGTCGGGATGACGAGGATGGCCTCTGCACGCAACGGGAGGAAATTCGCCAGCCGGTACCGGATCTGCTCGATCCAAGTGCCTTCCTGATAGAGAGCAGCGACATCGTCAAAGCTGCCCAGCGATACGCTGGCCCCGCTTGCCAGCATGAGTCCCGCAAGGGCCAGGATCGCGATGGCAAAGATACTGCCGATCACGTTCATCGTGCGGGCGATGAGCCGGTCGCCGCCCTTTACGATAAAGGCTGCAATGATGGCGGTAATCCCGTAACTCATCAAGATGTCATACTCCATGACCAATATAAAATGCAGCAGGCCTTCGAGGATCAAAAACAGAACGGCCCATAAATAAACGCCAGGCCACGGCTTTCCTTTGCGCTTGGCCTGCCGGTACTTCATTTCCAGGCCGACCCCGAACATGATCGTCAGCAGTCCAAGCAGCTTCCCGTTTACCAGGAACAAAACGATCATCCGGAGAAGGTCGTCCGCTGCCCACCAGCCGGAGTGATCAAAGGTGGTAATGTAGCGTAGATCCCCCGCATGCGCGAAGATCCAAATATTCGTCCCGAGCGTTCCCAGGATCGCGAAGCCCCGCAAAATATCCAGCAGGCGAATTCTGCCCGTTCGTTGTTCCATTCTTCCATTCCTTCTTTCTTCTAGGTTCTCTTGTCTTTTTATTGTAGGTACGATCTCCCTGGCGCAACATTCACACCTGTAAAGAGATCCGTATGACACGTGTCATAAATGCAGGGAGAACGAACGGAAGAAGTCGGATGGAGTTCTCGTCATGACTTGAAAATTGTGGAATAATAGAAGAAAACAGGAGGAGTGATCATGTACATCGTATCGGGACCGAGGCCGCTGCCGAATGGCCGCAATCATATGTTTGGAAGAGAGGACGAGGAGGGTTATCCGCCGGGCTATGTCCGGTTCATGCAGCGCTTCGGTGAAGGGACATACCGCGGGTGGATGAATGTCCAGCTGCCGGATAGGGAGGTGCTGCAGCCTTTTGCCGAGTACGGGTTATGGGAGCATGACGATGACAGTCCCATTACCGAGCCGCAGATTGCAGAGTGTATCGCTATAGGCACAACGGTGGACGGTGATTTTCTGGCGGTGCATCCCCAGACGGCTCAGTTGCTCTGGCTGCCTCGGCATGCGGAGCATATACAGGCAATCTTGCTGCAGGTCCAGGAGCAAAACGATGAAGGCCTGTACGCCGCGGTGCTGGATGAAATATACCGTCAGGTGTATGGAAGCAGCCAAGAGTTAGCCGTTTATTACGAACCGTGGACGGGTACGCGGAGCCATCTCTTTTTGCGTTTGCCGCCAGGAGAGGATCGGCCTTCGCTGCCCGAGCTGGCCGGTAGGTGTCAAGCGTCCTTTCCGCCGGATCTGTCCGTGGAAAACGAATACACGTGCAGCTTGTTCTACCGGGAACTGGGCGGATATGTACGATTCAATTATGCTTATCTGCAAGAGGTGGCCGTCTTCTATGAACAGGATGCAGGGCAGGCATTTGCCGTTATAGAGGCATGGCTCCTGTCGAATGGGTGCGAAAGAATAGCATAACAATTGGATCCATACCGGCACTCATCAAGCGGGGAACTGCGTTTAAGTTAAAGGGGGATATGGGATGAAGCTGGCTTTTTCGCTGGACACACACGGAACGTGTGTAGGCCAATTAAGGGACGAGCTGCTGCCGTTAGAGGAAATGGCTGCCGCCTGGAAGTTTCCGTTCGATATCTTTGTTGTATTTCGCGTTTTACCGGAAAGTTATGGCCGAATAACATCCAGACGTTTGGATAGCAGGGATCATACCCTCGACTTGGATATCAGTTTAAGTTATGAGCAGTACCAACGAATGTCCAAACATGAGCAGCGCGAGGCACTAGGGATGTATCTCTATGATTATTTGTCAGAGTCCGTTGCTAAACATAAAAAGCAAGCAGATGCGGAAACCCAAAAACAGCTGCTGGACCGGGTGAAAGAATGGATGCTCGAACACGGTTGGCTGCATGGAAAAATCCATCAGGCACGGGAGCTTCTGGCGCAGGACATCGACCTCTATGAAATCAGCCGAACGCTGCAAATGCCGCTGGAAGAAGTGGAATATACGTATCTCCGCATGAATGGCCATGAGCCTGCAGACGTTCATCCCGATAATATTGCAGCAGGAAAAGCGCTTTATCCCTTGTAAGCGCCTAAGGTGCGGAGCTGTTCGTGTGATAGGAGCGTATCAAACGGCGGGGCTAGAGCTGTCCCAAATCTCGAACTGCCGTCATACATACACAGGTTTTACGCAGGGAGGAATATCGATGATCGTTCTGAAAGATATCGGCAAATTCGAGGAACTGCCAGAGATCGCGATGCACATCTACCAAGGGAACATTCCGGCTTTGCAGGAGGCAATAACCGCAGGCTGGGATATCGAGGAGGGCATCGTACTAAGTAGATATACGACGGTAAGCCCGCTCGATCTGGCGTTGATCTCGCAGCGAGCGGATGTGGTGAAGCTGCTGGTCGAGCACGGCGTTAACCTGAATGTCCATCATAATCCGGCTTTTTTGCGAGCGGTGCGGTACGGCAAGGAAGATATCGTTCGTTATATCGCAGCGCAGGGCGCCGAGCTGGACAAACTCAATCAAACCGGGTCAGGCGCATATGAACAGGCCTATTACGGCAACAAAAAAAACATCCCGCTCATCCGGGAGCTGGGATTGGATCTCAAGCTGCATGGCAGCGCGGTGCTGCGCCAAGCCGTGTCGGACCATGATTATAAGACACTCGATTATCTGCTCGATCATGGGGCGGACATCAATTATAACCAGCCCGACATGGTCTATCCTTATCAAGCGACTCCGCTAACCGTGGCCACGCGGATGGGGAATCAACGCATGGTCAAGCATCTGATCGAGCGCGGCGCTGACGTGACGTTGGCGGAAAAGGACGGCGAGCGGCCGTATACGATTGCGGTCGGCAATAAGGATACCATCCTGGCCGACTACTTGAAATCGCTGGAGCCGGCCGAGTTTCATAGCTTAGAGAACAAGAAGTATGCACTGAAAAAGTATAAATTGACCGATGAATTGGTCCGTTTTCTGACAGGAGACCAGCTGCGGCTTGAGCTGCCGGAGAATGAATATGAAATCAGGTATATCGACTTCTTTGCATTGACCGACACGATCGAGATGAAGGTCGGGCGCCAGAAGCTTCTGCGCCTGTCAGCCGACATTGACAATTACTCCGATCTGCAGCTTGTATGGAATCCGAAGAAAAAGGGCCTGATTGGTTGTTATGATGTGGAGCATCAGACGCACGCCGATCTATGCAGCTTTACCGAGTTCCTCGCGCAGCCTGAATCGTACCTCATCCGTTTTCTAGAGGGAGAGCTGTAATCGAGAATTCAGGGTCAAGGTATATAGGCGCCTACGACCTCGAATTTCAACTCATTGTCTATGGTCATATGCCTTACTTCGATGATATTGCCTCGTTGGAACGTGGGGATGCTTATGATCGGGATAACGGTCCTTACGACGGTATGGATCGTCCCGCCATCCGTTTTCGTGACGCTTAGATCCAGCAACACTTCAGGCTGATCGTCAACCTGCACATTCGTTTGCCGGATCGAGTTGATCTGTGCTTGAGCGGGCGTACCGCTGGCGAGAATCGTCTTGCGCTGCACGTTTCGGTTGTTGTTCGCCCGTAATTCCTTGGTGAATTTCGCGATGAAGAAGGACGGCGTGATCAGTGAGAAAATGACGATGATCACAATAAGGGTCGTCAATGGCTGCACCTCGCTTTCCAATCATGATCGGGAATTCGAAAATCGTACGGCTTCCATTTTAAGTTTATTTTAGCAAAAAAGATAAGTCTAGGGGTTTCGCTTTTTTATGTTCTAGTCCATTTCTGCAGGACTGGCGATTAAGCCGAAATCACTTGGCATCGCATGAACTAAATCAGCAGGAGGAAAGGGTCCTTTAACCGGATTCATATCATATGTATGGAGAATTACGGTAATATTTTAGCTGAGCGCAAGGACTGTATACTGTATGAGGCCGGTCGAGGTCTATCTACAGGACAAAGTACGGGCTGGATCGGCGGCAATGCCCCGGCCTATTTCGACGACAAAGCGGATGCCATCCAAGAAGGTGACCTGGGCTATTACTTCTATTTAAGTCTTATTCATCCTTTCAAGCCCGCATCTATGATCTCTATTTTCATCCCTAATGACTATGAGAAATACATGGAGCACAATCAATATCCTGATTGCTCTATCAAGGTGATGGAACACCCAATGACCGACGAGAGCTTGAGCGATCGTTTTGCGCATCCGGGCCTGATCAAGCATCTTCTTTCGCATCGAGAGACATGCAGCGACCTCCATTCGATGGGTCAGTCTTTCCTAATCAAATTGGGCGGGAGCCCAAGATTGGTCCAAGATGAAGCTTATTATTCGGCCAAGCTGAGGGAGGAAGGCTTCTCCTTTTTGTTTCAGGTGGACGAAGATGGGTATCCCGAGACACTGCTCCGAGAGGACAGCAGTTATCCTTTTGGCTTTGGAGCTCTGTACATTTACGCCACAATCACCACGGATGACGTTCAGGACCCGGTAGCGGGCTTCTGGCAGTTCTCATGAAAATGAATAACACTTACCAAAGAAGCGATTGCCGGACCTGCGGCGGTCGCTTTTTCATCATGATGAAGAGTGAAATCATTCCTCATTTTCCAAAGTCGTAATACTTTCGCCCTGTTGGCCGGCTGCAAGGTATGGGATGATGGGTTCATCAAAGATTTGAGGTCATGGACTTTGAACCTTTGACCCTCAGGCTATTGCGATCCTTCCTTCTATTTCAATTGGCGAACCTAGGGTCGCAGCTTTCCTGAGGGAGTTTGATTCAAGAGAGGAGGCGTCCAGGCTATCATATTCCTTCCTTCAATTATTCTTTCAATGACATTAGGGATATGGCTTTCCTGGACTCTTGATATGATGAACTCGATTTATTTACGAAGAGCGAGAAAATGGATGGTTGATGCAGAGAATGAATCGGATCGTCTCCCGAAAGCTTATCTAGCGACGGCCGCGAAGAATATCGAGCACCTTGGGTATACGTTCACCTATCCATTGCTGCACGCCGTGCGAACTTTATCCACAGAGCAGTTCGAAGCCCTCTATCAACCGCTGATTGACGATTTAAGGGTGATGGTAGGCGCGCATGTAAAATATGAGCCGATGTATCCCGCGTTCCCGATGCAGGTGATGGAGGAGAACGATGCGGAGCTGTACCTGAATGCCATCTATCATGATCTGACTTGGGATTTGCCTGCATATGAGCATGAGGAGAGACCTCCGCTGCAGGATGAAGTCAACCTGAAAACCATTGATCTGGGAAGCAAGGCGGATTTCTATGCCATAATACGCCAGCTGATCCAAGCTAAAGGCTCCATCTCCCCAACGGATAAAGAGGATATTGAGGCCGTTATTGAGCTTGTCGACCCCGAGGAACTGGATGTCATTCTCCCTCCCGAGATTCCATTCAAGGAGAATGCGGGATTCGTGGCAGCTGCGTTAATGAAGCATGACAAGGGGAACGTCGAGCGGATCGGGCGTTATTTCAAAACCGCAACCGATGTCCTTCGTCTGGCGGTGGCTTGGTCAGGCGGAGATGTCAGTCTGGCTGAAGCCACCCGGTTTCGCAAATTTAAGCGGCGCGAAAGACGGCTGCTGCTGGGGTTGCTGGAACGCTGCCATCCGATAACGGAGGATATGCTCAGATTTAAGGACCGCTGGATTCGATTGGGCGAAATCCTCCATCCTTCCGAATATAAGCACCGGTATAAACGCTGCGAGGAAGCCTTTGATATTTTGCGGAATCACAAGCCCTTTACCACGTATAACGGGAGCGTCGAGCTTGCATTTCAGTACGACCAGGTCTGGAATTTGATCGATTTGTTAATGCAGCGTCCGGGCGAGTTTGCCCGCAGATTGGATCAGTTGCTGCGATCCACCGAACATACAGAGTATGTCGTTTTGGCGTTTGGCGAGGTGGCGAATCAAGTATCGACGCCGGTCTTGCTGCAAGTGAAGAATCATTTTGCCCGCCGACACGAACCTCAAGAGCTGCGCGTCTTTTTCCCGAAAGGAAATGTGGCTAAAGCCTTTGCCGTACCCCACACGCTTCCGGAGATCGATGAAGCGGCATGCCGAGACATCGTGCAGGTATGCGAGCAGGCGCTGGTCCAGCGGTTCGCCTCGCTGCCGCCCTTGGGGAAGGCCTATGTCGATAAGCGATTGAAGGATTATCATGTGCCGTTCTCGCAGAGATCGGCAAGCAAAGCCCTGCATACGTTGGTTCGGGGAAGCCGCGTGCCGATGGCGGAAGGGGATACCATCCGTTTCTTCAGCTGGTGGAAGGAAGGACGCGTGAACGGGGAGCCTACGGGCCGCGTGGATATTGACCTGTCCGCCGTCATGTATGATCACGACTGGCAGTACGTCGAGCATATTTCTTATACGAATCTGCGGTCCTCCCATTACAGGGCCGTGCACAGCGGGGATATCGTGTCAGCTCCTCAAGGAGCATGCGAATTCATTGATCTGCATATTCCAACCATCGTCCAATACGGCGGACGTTATATTGTGGCGACTCTTCATTCGTATACAAATCAACCGTACTGCAACCTGCCGGAGTGCTTCGTGGGCTGGATGATGCGGAAGAAACCCGGTTCCGGTGAAATATTCGAGCCCTCGACGGTGGCTAATAAAATCGATGTCGCCGCCGATACGCAGATCGCTATTCCCGTTATCCTGGATTTGGTGGAGCATACGGTCATCTGGACCGATCTGTCCCTAACCAGACATCCACACTACTACAACAATGTAGAGGGGAATCAGAAGGGGATGGTCTTGATGGGCAAAGCCATGACAGCCCTGCGGAAGCCCGATCTGTACGATCTGTTCATGCTGCATGCCAAGGCAAGAGGAGAGTCCGTAGACCATGCGGAACAGGCGGAAACGATCTTCTCGGTGGAACATGGGGTGACCCCGTTCGATATCGAGCATATTATGGCGGATTATGTTGTGTAAGTTCATGCGGATGCCGTTATGATTAGGAGCAGCTTAGGCTGCTCCTTTTTTGCTGGATCGGAGAGTGAAGAAGCATGTTTTTGGTTACCCCTGCATTCCGGAATTCAGTATCTCTAGGTAATGAGCATTGTACATGATGCCAAGTATGTTGCCGAATGGATCGGTGACGGATGCCGTGATGAACCCTTCCCCACGGTGGGTGAGCGGATCATATTCTTGGGCTCCCATGGATTTCAATCGGCCGAGGGTGGCCTCTATATCATCGACATGCCAGTACATGATCGCTCCGCCGGGGCCGGACATTGGCTGTTCAGGGGCAAAACGGCGATCGATGAGACCCAGCTCGTGCTGGTAGTCTCCAATCCGAAATTCGGCGTAAGCCAGTTTCCCGTCGGGACCTGACCTTTCGAAGTATGGCGCCATA
>NZ_AEXS01000050.1:0-37442 GCF_000204455.1 Paenibacillus sp. HGF5
CCTGATCTCCCGTGGCCCGGCTCAGCGTCTGGCCTTCACTCAAACGGAAAACCTGGAAGCCTACATACTCCCATCCTGCCGTCTGCGGCGTAATCGACAGCACGCATCCGTCCCGGTCCGGTGTTGTTGAGGGCACTATTAAGTTCGGCATGGTCTTTCTCCTCCTTTGTCTCGGATCAGATCAGCAAATCATGAAGGTATTAACCCACTGAAGTACCGGAGGTCAGCTCGGCCAGCTTCACCGAACGGCCCTGTTCCAGCGAGCGTTTAGCCGCCAGCGCGATCAGCTCAGCCTGCAGGCCGTCGTGACCAGTAACGGGCACTGGCGTGCCGTTCTGAAGGCTTTCGATAAACTGCTTCGCCTCGTTCATGTACGCTTCCGTGTACCGTTCCAGGAAGAAATACAACGGCTTGTCACGGGTAACGCCTTCCGGACCGCTGACCACGGCGGTACTTGGATAATCGTTGTCGGCAGTGACGCTACCGCCCGAGCCGAATACCTCCACCCGCTGATCATACCCGTAGACGGCTTTCCGGCTGTTGTCGATGACGCCGAGCGCGCCGTTTTCAAACCGAAGCGTCGTGACGGCAGTGTCAATGTCGCCCTGCTCGCCGATGGCGGGGTCCACCAGCACTGCGCCCTGGGCGAACACCTCGACCACCTCGCTACCCGACAGGTAACGGGCGATGTCAAAATCATGAATCGCCATATCCATAAACAGGCCGCCGGAACCTTTAATATAATCCGGATGCGGGGGGTTCGGATCGCGCGAGGTGATCTTGATCAGATGCGGTTCCCCGATTCTTCCCTCGGATACAATGTCCCGAACGCGTCTGAAGTTGTGGTCGAACCGGCGGTTGAAGCCGATCTGCAGGCTAACGCCTGCCGCTTTCACGGCCGCCAGCGCTTCGCGGGTCTGGTCCACACTCAGACTGACCGGCTTCTCGCAGAAAATATGCTTACCGTTTACGGCGGCCTGTTTAATGAGCGGGACATGCGTATCCGTTGAAGAGCAGATCAACACGGCATCGATATCCGGGCGTTCCAAAATCTCGATGCTGTTGTTTGTGACGACGGGGATGGCGCGCGACGCCGCCCAGGCCCGCAGCTCGTCGCCGGCAAACAGGTCGCCGATGGCCGAAATTTTCGCCCCGGGCAAGCGCAGCAGGTTATCCGCATGGATTTTGCCGATTCGTCCGGCACCGATGATTCCGATGTGAATGGTTTTCATATGAACGTCTCCTCTGCTTCTGGGCTACCAGCGCGCCGTCACCATTTTTTTGCGGGTATAGAATTCCACGCCATCCGTGCCGTTGGCATGCAGGTCTCCATAGAAGGAGTTTTTCCAGCCGGAGAACGGAAAGAAAGCCATCGGCGCTGGAACGCCGAGGTTCACGCCCAGCATGCCGGCATCGATATGTTCGCGGAACTGGCGCACATCGCTGCCATTCTGCGTGAACAGACAGGCCCCGTTGGCGAAATCGGAGCGGTTCGATATGTCAATAGCCTCCTCCAGCGTCTCTGCCCGCATGATGGACAACACCGGGGCGAAAATTTCGTCCTTCCAAATCTTCATCTCGCTTGTCACTTCATCAAAAATCGTCGGTCCGACAAAATATCCGGTTCCGTTCACCGCCTCGTCCTCGCGACCGTCACGAATCAGCTTCGCTCCTTCCTGCTCGCCCGCTTCAATATAAAAGAGCGTACGCTCCTTGTGAGCTTGCCGGATTACCGGCCCCAGGAAGACGCCTTCGTCCGCTCCGTTGCCGATGGAGATTTCATCGGCCGCCTGCTTCAGCTTCCCGATCAGCGGCTCCGCTACGTCCCCCACGGCCACCACCACGGAGCAGGCCATGCAGCGCTCACCGGCAGAGCCGAAGGCAGCGCTGACGATTTGGGTCACGGCGGCGTCCAAATCGGCTGTCGGCATCACGATGCTGTGGTTTTTTGCTCCGGCTAAGGCCTGCACGCGCTTGCCATGGGCAGAGGCGGTTTTGTACACATGCTCCGCCACCGGTTGGGAGCCGACGAAGGACACGGCGGCGATGCCGGGATGCTCCAGCAAAGCGTTGACTACATCATGGGCGCCGTGAACGAGGTTCAGGACGCCGTCCGGCAGGCCGGCTTCCGCGAACAGCTCTGTCAGGCGCTGGGCCAGGAGCGGCGTACGTTCCGAAGGCTTCAGCACGAATGCGTTGCCGCAAGCGATGGCGAGCGGAAACATCCAGCATGGCACCATCATCGGAAAATTGAACGGCGTGATGCCGGCCACAACGCCGATCGGATACCGGTACATGCCGGATTCCAAATGGGTGGCGATGTCCGGAAGCTGCTTGCCCATCATCAGCGTCGGCGCGCCGGCAGCAAACTCGACGCATTCGATGCCGCGCTGGACTTCGCCGTAGGCTTCGGCATAGCTTTTGCCGTTCTCCGCCGTAATCAGGCGAGCCAGCTCCTCCCAGTGCTCCACGAGCAGCTGCTGATACTTGAACAGAATCCGCGCGCGTCGCGGCACGGCGGTCTTGGCCCAGTCGCGTCCGGCTTTGGCGGCGGCCTGCACCGCTTGGTCCACATCCTCCTTGGTGGAAAGCGGAACGTAAGCAAGGATTTCTTCCGTCGCCGGGTTATAGACCGGATCGCTGCGTTCCGATCGGGATGGCACGAATTCTCCGCCGATATAATTGTTCAGGATTTGCGTCATGCGTGTTGGCCCCTTTCGATTGAATCAATCAGAATAAATAATGAATGCTGCTTCAAGAATTGGCGGTAATTTCGCCTCGCTTGCAGCGCTCGATATAATCGAGAACCGCTGCGCTTGTCGGCATCGCATCAGAGCAGCTGTGGCTGGAGATGACGATGCTCGCTGCCGCACTGCCGAACTCCATGCAGCGCTCGATGGCCCAGCCCTGCATCAGGCCGTAGAGGAAGCCTGCGGCATACGAATCCCCCGCTCCGAACGTCTTGATGACCTTCGCCGGAAAGCTTTGGGCCGTATGGCTGGCACCGCCGGGGGTATAAGCGATGGACCCCTCCTTCCCGTGCTTGATAATGACGATTTTGGCCCTGTGATCAAACCACTTGGCAGCCGTGATGCGGTCGCTTCGTTCCGGGTTGCCGCCGAACTGCTCCATCATATCGAACTCCTCGCGCGTGCCGAGGACAATGTCGCATTTTTCCGCCGCTAAATTGTAATAGGTTGCCGTCTCCTGCGGGGATTTCCATGTGTATGGACGGTAATCGAGGTCAAACGCGATCACGGCCCCGTGGCGCTTGGCATAGTCCAGAGCCAGAAACACGGCTTCCCGGGAGGGGCTGGCCGCGAGCGCGGTCCCGGAGATGAGTACCATTTTGGCGGATGCGATTAGCTCCTCGCTCACTTCCCCCGTCTCCAGCAGCAAGTCCGCTGCGTTGTCCCGATACATCAGAATGCTGCAGTCGGTCGGGCTCCTGATCTCGGTAAAAGCCAGACCCGTTACGGCACCCGTGTGGTCGGTGGACACGCCGTTCGTCGCAATCCCGTTATCCTCCAAATATTTGGTAATAAAACGCCCCATCTGATCGTCCGCCACCTTGCCGATGAAGCCTGTATTCAGGCCCAGGCGGGCCATCCCGATACAGATATTGGCGGGGGATCCGCCCACATATTTGGTAAACGTGCTAGTCTCTTCCATCGGCCGGTTAATCTCATTGGCGTTCAGGTCGATGCACAGTCTGCCTACGGCCACGAAATCCATCGTTTTTTCGTTATTGAACGTGATTTCACTCATGGATAAACCTCCTCGTTCGGATCGGCCCTGTCGAGCAACCATATGACTCTGACTCCATGGCTCCGCTCTTCTATGGACCGTTATCACTTACAGCTCGTAAGACTTTCAGTTATCATTAACTTCCCACTGGTAAACACTCTCGGCTCTATCCGCTCTTGAGTGAGTTACGGATACCTGATGAGTATGTTATGATTCCACCCTCAAATGAGAGTCGCGTCGCCTTGAGCCAAGCTCGACCCTCGAGCCGTGGACTTCAGCTCTGCATTTTCGTCAGTCCGTCCAGGCGGTCCAGGTATTCAATCGCCCGTTGGGCGTACTCCTTGGCCGGATGCAGCGCCGGATCCTGCTCACCCTCCAGCATCGCCCAGCCGTCATAGCCGCGTTCAACGAGCTCTCCGATTATCGGCGCGAAATCGATGCATCCATCGCTGGGAACCGTAAACACTCCCCTGCGGATGCAGCTTACGAAATCGCAGTTGTCCAGTCTCGCGTGTTCCAGCACATCAAGCCGGATATCTTTCAAATGGATATATGCGATCCGGTCATAATGCTTGCGGAGCAGCTCCAGCGGGTCGCTCCCCCCGTAATAGGCATGACCGGTATCGTACAGGAGAGACACCAGCGAAGCGTCGGTCATGGCCATCAGCCGGTCGATCTCGTAAGGCTGCTCCACAACCGTACCGCCATGATGATGATAAGCCAGCCTCATGCCGTAACTCGCCGCAATTTCTCCTGCCTGGTTCAGCCCTTCCGCGAGGCTTTTCCATCCGGCCTCATCCAACCGCAGCACGATGCTCTCATTCGGCGTCCGGCGGGGATCGAAATGCAGCGAGCCGCCTACCTCCGCCGTGCTGATGACCTTGCTGCCGAACCCGGCCAGAAACTCCGCATGCCGGCGGTAGTCCTCCAGCTCCTGCTTCCGGTAATCGGGATCGGAGAACAGCACCGACTTCCACTGGGAAACCAGCTGGATCCCGCGGGCATCCAACTCCCGCTTCAGAACCGCAGGATCCTTCGGGAATTTACGGCCCATCTCCGTGCCTGTCAGGCCCAAGGCCGCAATATCATCCACAATCGTCTCAAACGCCGTGCCGTCGCCATGCTCTTTTACATCCTCGCCGACCCAGTTGATGGGATGGATCCCAAGCTTAAACAGCCTGTTGCTCATATTCAGCACTCCTTTGCTTTGTATGGTGGGGGCCTGCTTCCTTGCTCAATTGCCCTTAGCAGGCGCTTCCTTGCCTTGAACACCTTCATAGCCATCCGTCGTTCAGGCTACCTTGACAGCCTTTCTTGTCCGTTCCGCGCTTGCTTTCTCCGGCGCGTGATATTTCGCGTTGGATGACGGTCGTCAACCACATCTCTAGGCTATAAGTTAAAGGCCTTCCAGTGCAGCCGCTTAGTAGGGCCTAGCTTCCTTGCTTCGAGCCGCCATCTGGCGCTGCGCATCGGTTACCTTGCTTGAGGCCGACACCTCCGGCACCTCTACGCGCCACCAGGACTCATAACCGTCGGTGTTCGTTCCCGGAACGACCGGAATTTCGATCAGCGTTGTCACCGTTTCCTTCCGTGCGTGAAGCAGCGCTTCACGCAGCTCCGCCGGCGTGCGGCCCTTGTAGGCTTTGGCACCCAGCGCGCGTGCGTGGGCGGCAAAATCAATCGGAAGATAATCGCCGGTGAGTCGTCCCGTGCCTTCCTCGCGGCGGCGGAATTCGTTGCCGAAGCCGTCGCTGCCGTTGCTCCGCTGCAAATTGTGAATGCATTGGAAGCCGTGGTTGTCGAACAGCAGTATCGTTATCTTGCGGCCTTCCTGCAAGCTGGTGACCAGCTCCGAGTGCATCATCAGATAACTGCCGTCGCCCACCAGCGCATAAACCTCGCGGTCCGGTTCCGCCAGGGCCACGCCCAAGGCGCCGCTCACCTCATACCCCATGCAGGAGAAACCATATTCCATGTGGTACGTCTTCGGTTCGGACGGTCTCCATAACCGGTGCAGATCCCCTGGAAGACTGCCTGCCGCACAGACGATGACCGATGACGGGGAGATGACCTCGTTTATGACGCCGAGCGCCCTCGTCTGCGACAAGCCGTCGGGATGCTCCGCAGCGTACAGACGGTCTACCTCGCTGTCCCACTCGGCTTTCAGCCCGGCAAGTTCGCCTTTTTCGTACCCGGTTTGATAGCCTTTTTGAGACAGGACCCCCTTCAGTGCCTGCAGCCCTTCCTTCGCATCGGCGATCAGCGCTTCGCCGCCGAGCTTGGCTCCGTCCGAGCTGTTGACGTTCAGGTTCAGGAACGATACGTCCTCCCGTTGAAACGCCCATTTGGAGGACGTCGTAAAGTCCGAATAGCGGGTGCCGATGCCGATAATCAGATCGGCCTTTGCCGCTGCGCGGTTCGCCGCCAGCGAGCCGGTTACGCCCATCGCCCCCAGGTTTAGGGGGTGATCCCAGGGAAGCGCGCTTTTACCGGCCTGCGTTTCTGCGACCGGGATGCCGAAGGCTTCCGCAAAGGCTTCCAAATCCCCGGCAGCCTCGCTGTAGTGCACGCCGCCTCCGGCGATGATGAGCGGCCGCTTGCTTGCTGCAAACCGTGCCGCCGCCCGCATCAGTCCTTGTGCCGCAGGCGGTCTACGGTCGATAGCGTGCACGGTTTTTTCGAACAGCGAATCGGGGTAGTCGTAACCCTCGGCCTGCACGTCCTGCGGCAGCGCGAGGGTGACCGCTCCCGTCTCCGCCGGATCCGTCAAAACGCGGATCGCCTGCCGGGCCGCCGCGATCAGCTGCTCCGGCCGGGAGATCCGGTCCCAGTACCGGCTCACCGGCTTGAATGCATCGGCGGCCGACACGGTGTAGTCCGACGAGGCTTCGATCTGCTGAAGCACCGGATCAGGCTGGCGGCAGGCGAAATTGTCCCCAGGCAGCAGCAGTACCGGAATACGGTTCACGGTTGCGGTAGCCGCTGCGGTGACCATATTCAGCGCGCCGGGTCCGATGGAGGAAGTGCAGGCCCAGATTTGCCGACGGTTCTTTTGCTTGGCGTACGCCGTCGCGGCGTGCACCATGCCCTGTTCGTTTTTGCCCTGCATATATACCAGATCCCCTGCGCTTCGTTCCAAGGCCTCGCCAAGGCCGGTCACGTTGCCGTGGCCGAAGATTCCCATCACCCCGCGCACGAACTTCGTCTCCACCCCATCGACGGAAACATACTGTGCGTCCAAAAACTTCAGCAGTGCCTGTGCCATCGTTAATCGAGTCGTTGTCAACCGGTTCATCTCCTTTTCATCGTCAATATATCCTGTGAAGAAAGCCATTTCTGAATTAAGCGCTTAACCCAGCGTACCGAAACGCCTAACCAGCTAACGGTTAAGCGCTTTAATGAAAGTGTATGCCTTACTTGCCTCCCAGCATGCCTTTCAATTTCATGATCTCCGCGCACGCCAGCATCATGATCCCGATCCCGTGGTTGTCATTGATCACCGTGAGCAGATCATGCTTATAATAATCCCCGGTAAACGAATAACGGGATCCGCTGCACACTCCGTGCACGCTGCCGTGACGGTCGATGGCCTGCTCGGTCAAACCCTGCCATGCTCGAATGGCTGCATCGGTAAAAGGTGCAGGCTCCTCCAGCCAGCCGAACCGCACGCCTCTGGCAAAGGCATAGGCAAACATGGCCGAGCAGGAAGCTTCCTCATAAGTTTCCGAATCGGTAATAACCTGCCTCCAGAGTCCCGACTCCCCCTGATAGGAAGCAATTCCGGCGCACAGTTCACGGAAAAACTCAAGCAGCGCAGGCCGGTCCTTATGCTTCTCCGGCAAGCGTTCCAGCAGCTCCGATAAGGAGAACAGGCTCCACCCGTTTCCGCGCCCCCACGGAATTCGGGTCGCTTTCCCGTATTTGAAATCGAATACGTGGCTCATCACGCCTTCCTCGGGCATGAACAGATACTCCCGGTACCTTGAAAACTGCCTGGCCGCTTCGTCCAGATAGGAGGAGTCGCCTGTCATCCCGGCGTACCGTGACAAGAACGGCGTGCTCATGTACAGATCATCCGCCCACATCGTATCCGCGGAATACTCCGAGACGCACAGACGATAGAAAGCGCCGTCCTCCCGGCGTTCCAGGCGGTTCACGATAAAATCCGCAATGACCTCCGCGACCTTAACAACCTCCGGTTTGCCGCTTTCCTTATAGCCTTCCAGCATCGCCGAGCCGAAAGAACCACAGTTATCCAGCATCTTAATCAGGACCAGCTGATGGTTCACGGACGGAAATCCGTAGGTATCCCGGTCCCAGACGGCGTATTCGTACCATTGGGTGCAGATGTCGATATGCGCCCGGGCATATTCCGCGATATCGGGCCGCCCCAGCACTCGCGATGCTTGAAGAAGTCCATACATCGTGACACCGATCGGATAGTCCCAGCGACCGAAATTGGTGGCGGACCCGGAGGTCCATTTGTTGCTCAGCATGGCGTTCTCATAGAACGGCCTGACCCGGTAGCCCGGCGCATCCAGGGACCAGCCGGTCAATCCGCGGCCGTCCGCGCGCGAAAACAGTCTCTTGACCGAGCAAACCTCCTCCGGCGTTTGCTCCTCCACTGCGGCCAGCGGCCCGGCATACATCCACGGAGACGGGGCGCCTTGTACCGGGACGGGAAGCACAAACTCCAGCTCTCCCTGCGAAGTATAGGCATGAAGCTCAACCCCCCATCCTGACGGCCCGCCGCAGCTTCGTACCAACAGATCCCCTCGGCAGACCGAAGCGGGCAGCTTGAAACCGAAGACGCCCCTCTCAATGTCCATAACGGAATCACCGCCGATCCAGATCTCCGTCCTGCCCAGAGCGCTGCCCTTGAACTCGACATGGTCAACGCCGGTAGGCACCTTAAGCCGGCTCCATGCATACCCGGCAGCCGGTGCCTCCGGCAGGCCGAATATCCTCTCGAAATTCGGTTTATCCGCTTCCCCCTCACTCCAGGCTGTACGCGGAAGCCAATCCGTGCCGGTCTCTTCTTCGATCCCATGAGCGTCCGGAAAGACGCCGCTTTCGCCGAGCGTGCCGGCAGCCAGCGGTCCGGCATATGCCCAACCGGCGGTGTCCTTCCGGTCTGCAAAAGGAGACAGCACCTGCAGAATGCGGACCTTGCCCTCCATGGCGCCGAAGCGGCAGCCGAATCCGGCTTCGGTCCTCCGGACCTCGATCAACAATGTGTTCCAGCCCGGGCTCAGCACCAGCGGAATGACGATTTTTGCATCTGGCTTCATCTCGTCCTCGGCACCCGAACGGTACATCAGCCGCTCGTTCAGATAGAAGCGCACCGGGCTGAACGGCATGATCGCGGCATCCAGCGAACGTTCATCGTCGCTCCACACCAGACCAAGGGCGTAGGCGGCCTCCCCTTGCTTCGCTTCCCGGAACCGGTCGCCGAAGTTGAAGTCATAATATCCTTCCTCGGTCTGAATAATGCCCGTTTCGGCGAACGGCCGCAGCGCGAACGGAATTTCCGGGTTCGCCCCGATATAGCGTACTGCGATCGTCTTCAGTATTCCGGCATCATCGTCGCCCATCCAATACCGGATGCTTTCCCGGGCTTCGATATAGCTTGTCATGATGGTTCTCCCCTTTCCGTTCGGTCAAGCCCTGCCGCTTGTGAAAGCTTGATATGAATTTCCTTCACGAAGGGGGTCACCACATTCAGCAGCAGCGTTCGAAATCCGAGCGGATAAGCTGCCTCCCGAACGCCAGCCGCCGTGTGCTGCAATCCGCCGCCGCTGATTTCCAGCCAATCGCCGTCCATCTCGTAACGAATGCTCCCTTCCATCCAGAACTGGGCATCCGCGCCGGCTGGAGCAAGCTCTCCGCCGCTAAGGTTGCCGGCCGCCGGAAAAATCAGCGAGATTTGGGACACGACTTCCTCCGGCTCCGTTGAGGAAACGATCAGCTTCCAGCCGTCGCTCGCTTCCACCACTTCCACCTCCACCTTGTGCCGCTGAACATGCGTCTGCGGACGGCAGTGATGCGGCAGCAAATACCAAGGGCTGACGCCTTCCCTCGCGCTTTCAGGCAGATCGCCTTCCGGCACGGGTCCGTTATAGCCCTTTTCCTGTTCGCCGGATAGCCGGTATCCCTGCTCCAGCGTCGTCAGCCGGCTCATCTTGACAAAGCCGGGGTCAAAATAGGAAGCGAACTGCACGCCCAGAAGGCGTGCCGCTCCATGACGCAGGGAAAAGAAGGAGGACATCTCCGTGCTCACGGTCACGCTGGTTCGGCCCTCACGGATTCGCGCAACCGGAGCGCCGAAATCCGTGTGCATCCGGCTGTATCGGATAACGCCGTGGTGGCCGGCATCGGCAAATCCGGACAAGTAGCGTTCCCTTGGAAATTCGCCGTTCAGCACGACGCGGTAATGCTCCGGCATGGGCGTTGTCTCTGCGCCCTCGCGCATGAGACCCGGATCCAATAGCAGCCGAACGGCTGCGTTGGTCGGTGCTCCGCCGGGATGTTGCAGCAGAGACAGCGACTGTTCCGCCATCCCTTGAAATACCGGATCACGGTCCAGGGCCGCCATCATCAGACACGGCAGGAAGTACCCCGACATATCAAAACTGTGTCCGAAATCCTGCCGTCCGGAATATTCCGTGACAATCTCCCCGTCGGGGTGGACCAAATACGTCATCATCTTCAGATTGGCCCGTACCGGTACCAGCAGCTCCGGACGCTTCAACAGCCTGGCCGCGTGAATCAGCATGACGTCGCTGACGACATTGTAGATCCCGTTGCTGCGCTCGGTCCATTCTCCGTCCAAGGTGGCGTCCATACCTTCGGCGAGCCACTCCTCCGCCCTTTTCAACGCACCCGGCGAATCAAACAGCTCATTCAAGAAGCCCAGTGCCGCGCAGATCACCCATCGGTGGTTCGGTGTATGGCAGCCTCCGGTAATCAGCGCAGGCAAGCTGCGTTCCAGAAACAGCAGCATATCCGCAGCCGCTCCCTTCAGCTCCGCCCAACCGTCAGCCAGAATCAGCTGTGCGGCTTGCGCATATCCGACCACCACGAAGGCGGTATCCGGAGGGGAATGGAAATTCGTCCAGCCTGGCGAAATCGTACCGTCGCCGTGCTGAGCCGCAAGCATATAACGGGCCGAAAGCGCAAACCTGTGTGCCAGCTGCTTATCGCGGTAATATGCGGATGCCGGATTGCAGAGTGCTGCTGCCCATATCGCCATGGCGGTCGGTGTCCCTGTGTTATGGTTGGGCGATGGCAAACCGTTCTCCATGGTGCGAACCCCGCCGTGCCAGCGATGCGTTTCCTCTAAGATCTGGCGGTCCATCCCCTCCCGCACCCAGCTGTCATTGACTTCAAAAACCCTGTTCACCATCAACGATCCTCCTAATATCCATCATCCTTAACCCTTCACGGCACCCAGCATCACGCCGCTGACGAAGTAACGCTGCAGCCATGGGTACACAACAAGAATCGGCACCGTGGCAAATACGACGCTTGCCGCTTTCAGGCTTTCCGTGGTTGCTCTGACGCCGGCTGCCGGTCCCTCGTTGCGGGTCAAATCCGTAATCATATTGTTCTGAACCAGCTGATACAGCTTCAGCTGCAGCGGATACAGCTCTTCCTTCGTAATATAGAGCAGCGTGTCTTGGAATCCGTTCCAGCGACCGACCGCGTAGAACAGGCTCAGCGTCGCGATGACCGGCAAAGACAGCGGCAGAATGATTCGAAGCATCGTTCCGATTTGGCTTGTACCGTCGATCTCGGCCGCTTCCTCCAGACTTTCCGGAATTCCGTTGAAGAAGGAGATCAGGATAATCAGATAAAACGGACTGATCAGCCCCGGAAGAACAAGCGCCCAGATCGTATTCAGCAGGTTCAGATCCTTCACGAGAATGTACTCCGGGATAATGCCCCCGCTGAAGAACATGGTCACAATGATGATAAACATAATCACTTTGCGTCCTTTCAGCTTCTTTTTCGTCAGCGGGTAAGCGGCAATCATCGTCATGACCATGCACAGCACCGTCGTCAGCAGCGTCAGCATAATCGTAAAGCCGAGAGAACGGAGCATGCTGGAATCAGAGAATACGGATTGATATGCCTGAAGGCTGAACTCCACCGGAAACAACGTCACCTCGCCTGAGGTTACCGCCCGGTTGGAGCTGAAGGAAATCGCGATAATATGGAAAAAAGGCGCCAGACAAAGAAGTACGAAAACCGCCAGCAGGATCATGTTCACGGAATCAAAAACGCGGTTCGACACACGCTCGCTCATGAGTGAAACTCCTTTCTGCAACAAACGTTAAATGATGGACTCGTCCGTCAGTTTTTTGGATGCATAGTTCGCGCCGAGGATAAAGACCAGCCCGACAACAGCTTGGAACAGACCGACAACCGTTGCCAGGGTGTACTGCCCGGATTCAAGACCCGTCCGGTACACATAGGTACTCAGCACGTCGGAATAATCCATGACCGCTTTATTGCCGATGACAAACGGACGGTCAAAGCCGATCGAGATCATATTGCCGAGGTTGATGATGAGGAGCGTCACAATCGTCGTTTTCAGGCCCGGCAGCGTGATAAACCAGATGCGCTTGAATCTGCCCGCTCCGTCCACCTCCGCCGCTTCAAACAGCTCCTTGTTGATGCCGGTCAAGGCAGCCAGATAGAGGATGGTTCCCCAACCGGCGCTCTGCCACACCCCCGTTGCCAGGTACGTAATGAGCCACGTGTTTTTTTCGGTTAAAAAAGGTACCGATTCAAAACCGAGCGCCATCAGCATGTTGTTGATCATGCCGGATTGCGTGCCGAACACCTGGTATACGATGCCGCCTATGATAACCCATGAAATGAAATGGGGAATGTACAATATCGTTTGGGATAAACGTTTAAACCACTGGATTCTAAGTTCATGAAGCATGATGGCGAGAATCAAAGGCGCGGGAAATGAAACCACAAGGTCCAGCAGGTTGAGCATCAGCGTATTGCGGAGGGTTTTATAAAAATCCTGGGTCTGGAAAACCTCGCGAAAGGCATCCAGTCCAATCCATTCACTCCCGGTGATCCCTTGGAAGAAGTTGAAGTCCTTAAAGGCGATCTGCACGCCCCACATCGGGCCGTATTTGAAAATAATGAAATAGACCAAAGGCAGAACAAGCAGTGCGTATAATTGCCAGTACCGGCGCAGGTAAACGGTTCCTCTCATCTGTATCATCCTCTCCTTGCTCATGACGCCGGGAGCGAAGGAACGGCCTCTTGATGAAGCCGTTCTTTCCCTTTTCCCGCTGCTTTACTTGGATTGCATTTCCTGATAAACTTTGGTCCGCTCATCAAGAATGGCTTGGCCGCCGCTGACCATGTAATCCTTCATGGTCGCTTCAAATGTTTTCTCGAAGTCTTCCGGTTTCGCCATGGCCGTCTTCACGATCATCTCTTCGTATTTGGCCTGCAGGTTCGTGCCGTATTTCGCCTCGGCCTCGATCGGACGGTCGAAGTTGACCGGCTTAAACGTATCCGTTGCCGAGATTTCCACGGCCTTGCGGTGCAGATCCTGAAACTTTTCCGGGAAGTTGGTTGTCAGTTTCTCCCGGTTCTGCGTTTCGTCGCCTACAAAATTACCGTTGGCGATAATGGCAATGTCGCCGCTGTTGTAAAGCCGGTCAATCACCTCTTGAGGGGCGTCGGTCTTCATGACGGGAATGCCGTCCACCATTTCGTAGTTCTCGCCTTCCACGCCGTTTTGCAGCGCCAGCAGATTGTCCGGGTCGGCCATCCAATTCAGGTATTTGATCGCTTCTTCAGCATGTTGGCTTGTTTTCGGAATCATGATGTACATGCCGTTTGGCGCGTATTCCGGCTTCGCATGCTTGCCTTCGGAGTTGGTGAATGGATCAATCGGCGTAAGCTTGGCGTCCGGCTGGTTTTTGAGCAGCGTATCATAGGTGCCGTCCGCGTAGTACATGTTCGGATAATCCTCCGTCAGGAAGCCCGTAAGACCGTTGGTCACGTCCTGTGTCAACTGCTTCTTGTCTTCGTCCAAACTGAAGTCGCGGCTGATCAGCCCTTCATTGTAAAGCTTGTTGAAAAATTGCAGCGCATCCTTAAAGCCCGGAAGCAGCGTCGGATAGTCGTTGGCTCCGAGCTTTTGCAGCAGCGTATACTTCTGCTCTTCCGTAGTCGGCTGAATAAAGGACCAGATCAGCGGATCATATTGAGCCGGTTCGATCGTCATGCCGAAGGGAATCACCTTCCCGCCGGTTTCGCCCGGATCCTTTTCTTTAAAAGCTTTCAAAACCGCGTACAGCTCATCGGTCGTTTGAGGCACCTTCATGCCGAGCTTTTCCAGCCAATCGGCGCGGATAAAGGAAGAATACTTGCCAAGGAAGGCCCGTTTGCCGGGAACAGCGAACTGCTTGCCCATGTACTGGCCGTAACTCATCGCGTCCTCATCGAGGAATTCCTTCAGATTCGGACCGTGCTCGTTGATCAAATCCGTCAGTTCCGTCAGCCCGCCTTGCTCCGCGTAGCGGTTGAAGGTCGGCGTGTCATACGTAAATACGATATCCGGCACATTGCCGCCGCTGGCCATGAGAACGTTCAGCTTCTTGATCTCCTCGGAACGGGGGACCGGTACGAATTCCATCTTAATGTTGTTCGGGGTTCCAAAGTTGTCCTGGATATATCGGGTAAGATAACTGTCGGTGATGGTATAAGGTTTCGGTGTATTGCCGCGGTCAAAAATTTCGACCTTCAGCGTAACCTGCTTGCCGTCATTGGAGCCGGAATCCCCGTCCGAAGCATTGGTGCTGCTGCCAGAGCCTGAGGAGCACCCGGATAATACGACCGTTCCGACCATCAGCATGACCAGCGTGAGCTTTGCGAGCTTGCCCCATGTTTTCTTGCTTGCTGCCATCATTACATCCCCTTTTCTATTTGGATTATGTCCCTGCCGATTTGCGCCGATCTTATTCATGATAGAAAGCTGCGGATTCATCCGAATTGCTTCGGACCCTGTAATGTAAGCGCTTAACCTTTCGGGTGTTCTCAGTATGCCTCAGAGGCAAGCGGATGACAATAAACCAAATTCCAAACGTGACAACCCGCTTCGTTACAAGGTTTTAACGTAGGAAAATGACTATTTTCGTTATCTAAACCGTTTTCTAATCATGACTGTAGTGCTTGATATATCCGGTGTTTGTTCCGTTTGCAGAACCCTTCCACATAACCCGTTGCATTCGGAACGCATACCGACATTCACCAGAAAATGCGAAACGGGTGCTGCTTCCGGCCGGAAATTTCTGCACCCGTTTCTGGATAAACTATATTCATAAACCGTTTTCGTTATCGAAGCCTGTCTAGGATCCGAGCTCCGTCCCCGGTGCAGGCTTCATTTGCAGCTTGCGGTAGTCGCCCGGCGTCACACCCGACGTTCGTTTGAACACCCGCCCGAAGGTAATGGAGTTGGCGTATCCAATCTTCTCCGCAATTTCCTGTATCGAGAGGTCGGTCTGCGCCAGAAGCTCCTCCGCCCGCTTCATGCGCAGCTGTACCAGGAAATCCACGAATTTCATATCGTATTCCATTTTAAACAGATAGCTTGCATATTTACCGGATATCTGAAAACGGTCGCTCAGATGCTTCAGGGACAAATTCGGATCGTCGAAATGCTCTTCAATATAGTGTTTCATTTCGCTGATCATGGCACGGTAGCTCTTGGTTTCGCTAAGCGCTACATAGGTGCGGTAAATTTCCGTTAACTGATCGGTGATCCTGCTCTGCAGCTCCTCTAAGGATGCGGCTCCAGCCAGTACATGCTCCCTGCCCTCCGACAGCTGGTTCCTCAGCTCATCGGATAATACACCGACCTCCCGGGACAGCAGCTGAAGCATGCTGTTGACCAGAGAACGGATCGTATCGTCCTTCAGACGCTCTGCCTTGAATGAAGCGAACATGTCCTTCAGCCGGGTTCTCCAGCCTTCATTATTTAATCGGAAGTCCTTGACCAGCTCCGAAATTTCATTCAGGTAAGGAAGCAGGCGGCTTAAATCTCCCCGGGGCAGCTCGTCGCCGACCAGCACGGCATGATCGCCCATCGCCAGCCTGTGCCCGAGCGCCTCGGAGGCTGATTGGTGCGAAGCGCCTATTTCATGCAGCCCGGCAACCGTGCTGCCCAGCCCGAACCTCACCGACAAACGAAGCTTTTCCTCGACCCAGCCCCGACACTCCTCCGCTGCGCGTATCAGGGAAGAACGCGTCTCCTCGTTCATCCCCGGAAGCGCGATCAGAATGCCTACGCGGCTGCCGGCGATCCATTCAATCCAGCTGTTGAAGCCGGCATTGCGTGCAAGCTCCTGAAACACGTTCATCAAGGCAAACTTCAGCACGTTCTGGTCGCGGACGGTATGAACGTCCTGAAAACCGCTGTAATCATTGATTTCACCGAGCAGGATGACGTAACCCGCCGGCTGTTCCGGCAGCTTCATCGGCGTCAGCTCTGCCATCCGGGATAGCAGTTCCTTTTCGGGCTTCTGCCCGCTGATCAGGTCCATGAACAGCTGGCTGCGCTGAAGCTGGAGATTCTCGTGCCGCTTTTTGTCATAGTCCATGGACCGGCTGATCAGGCTTTCAAGCGCACTATCGATCATGGAAAGCTCATCCTTGGCGGCCTGGGGCATGTTGAGCTGAATGGACTCGATGCGGTTCATCATGGCTTTGATCGGCTGATAATTCCGCTTGGTAACATAAACGATATAAATAACGGCAAGCACAACGGTTACGAAGCCGATCACGATCCAGATGTAGGAAACGACCGACACCCAGGCATAGAGCTGCCCGACCCGGAGACCGCTTTCAAAAGTCCATCCCAGCTGATCCGATTGCAGCCTCGTCAGAACCTTGCCTTCTTTGGCCCGCTTATCCTCTCCGATTTGGGATGCTTCAAATATGAGATCTCCGCTGGAGTCCAAAATATTCAAAAAGGAAACGCTGTCATTTATCATCGGATTGATCATCTGCTCCACCCGGTACATGCTTACGTTAATGACGAGCAGCCCTTGGCTCCCGAAGGGAAGCGGCAAATTTTTATACATGGAGATGACCTGCTTCGGCTCGTTCTCCCCGAGTCCCGTCATGGATCGAACGGCGGACCACCCCCGGTAGTCGTGCTCTTTCACGGCAAACTCGATATAAGAACGGTCCGGAAAAGTCGAGAGCGGGCTTTGGCCGCTGGTGGTCAGCACCGACTGATCCGAATGACGGTATAAATAGACCGATTCGATCAGGTCGCTGCCCGATTGCAACCCGCGGAGACGTTTGACAAGCGAGTACATCAAATTTTGGTCGGATGACGGATTGCTGAACAGATAGCTTGAGTATAGGGCACTCGTCTCCACTTCGTTCAGCACGTTCATCTCGATGGCGTTGATGGAACGATCCAGATCTTCCATAATAAAACGCGTGGAAATTCCGTTCGCCTTGGCTGCCTCTTCGCGCGAGGCCTCATTAAACATGATGAATGACAGAAACACCAGGATCGTAATCGTGACGAGGAATATGGGAAAATAGGAGAGAAGCAGCTTGCGGTACCAGTTTTGCTGCAAAGAAGTCATTCCTTTCTCTTCCAGGTTAAGCGTTTTACTTATGCTTGTGCTATATTGTAGCATGTCCGTGTCCCTCCCTGGAAGAGGGCTGTCTTCGAAAGACGGACGCTGATAAAGCTATGAAATGAGGACATCCATTGTTACAATAAAAAAAGCCGCGATTATCGCGACTTCTTCTATGCTTATGTCCACGACCCGCCCGAACTGCAAAGCTATTCGAGCTCAGAGGCAGGATTACGTTTCGAGTACTGCTCAGCCAAGGTTAAACGCCCATTCCGTTCATGAACTCCGAGATCATGATTTTCCGTCCGGTCTTGGCGCTTTCCAATGCAGCCAGCACCATCGCCATGCTGTATACGTTGTCGCTGCAGTCCGTTTCCGGCTTGATGCCGGCTTCCAGTGCGTGAAACATATTTTCCAGGCAGCCATGATGTCCGGTCTTCGCCATGGCAGGCAGCATGCCTTCGATCCGCTCATACTTCCGAATGAAGCTTCCCGATTGATCCCCTTCCGCCACGACCTCCGCATAGATCTCGTCATGTCCGTCCCAGATTGCCGTTCCCCTCTCACCCGTAACGCGCCAGGCGGCTTCCCAGGAGGTTTGAGCGCCTTCGGCACACCAGGACCCGCGGTAATTGAACACGGAGCCGTCCGACATTTCATAGATGCATATCGCCATCGCATTGCCGGCGTACCAGGAACCGGGCGGGTTGAACTCCTGACAATATACGGATACCGGATCGGCTCCGCTGATCATGCGGGCCTGATCGAAGGTGTGAATGGCCATATCAAGCAGCAGGGGACTGTCCATCAGGTCCCGAAATCCGCCGAAATGCGCGCCAAGAAAGAAATCGGCCCCTATGAAACCGGGCTTTCCGATCGCTCCGCTATCGATCAAAGACTTGAAAGCCCGTATTCGCGGATCAAATCGGCGGTTTTGCATGACGGCATGGGTTTTGCCTGCAGACTCCGCCAACTTCACGATATCCAGACATTCCGTCATCGATTCCGCTAACGGTTTTTCGCTGAATACATGACACCCGTGCTTCAGCGCCGCCGTGCTAATCCCATAGTGGCTGGCGGGAATGGTCACATCGAATACGATATTCGCACCGCTTGAAGCAAGTGCATCGTTAATATTGTTATACGTCTGACATGAAAGACCGTGCCGATCGGCAAATGCCTTCGCGAAAGTCTCCTGAATGTCCACGAGACCCACGATTTCAACGTCCTCCCGCCCTTTTGCATAATCCGCCCAAGTATTCGCCATGCTCCCGCATCCCGCGATAACAACTTTAAACGCCGTGGTCATATTTCCATTACTCCCCCTGAATACGTCATCGTTTGGTTAACCGCTTTCAATTCATCGCCTTGTGGTTGTAATCATTCCAATATTGGCTTAATGTAGATGAAGCAACTTCATTATAATGGCGATACACAACTATATCTCTATACAACCTTGTGCAATACCACTCTTATCTTGCGGTTCGAGGTGATTTCGTATGTCCTATCCTAGAGAGCTTCATGAGAATACCAGGCTTGGCGATAAGGCGTATCCCGTACAGGTATTTCATAACCGCTGTCCCGGTGCCAAAACGAAGGATTGCATCCTCTATCTCCACTGGCATGAGCACTTTGAGATCCTATGCATGCGCCAAGGTCACGCCGTCTTCCATATTGATACTACCCCTTATGTCGTTAAGGCTGGAGAGTTCATCATCATCCCGGGCGGCAGCCTGCATGTGGGTTATGCCCTCGAGGATGGCGATGTACGGTTTGATTGCGTCGTTGTGAATGCATCCCTGTTTAACGATTCGCTTCATGATCCGGTACACGCGCGTTATGTCGCTCCATATATGGAAGGCCGGCTGCGTTTCCCCGTCAAGCCTGCGGAGAGTGACCCGGCTGGCTCAGAATGTTATCCGCTGCTGGATGAAGTCATTGAAGAGCTTGCCGTCCGCCGTCCGGCTTATGAGCTTATTGCCAAGTCGAAGCTGTACACCCTGTTCGTTCTGTTGGCGCGCACATTCATGCCTGCACAGCTCGCGGAGAAAACGAACGAGCCTTATTTTGCCAATCGGGAGCGTTATAAAAAGCTGATACAGCATATCGAGAACAACATCGGCGAGAAATTGCCTGTGGAGGCCGCCGCTGCGGAGGTCGGCTTGAATCCGTTTCACTTTTGCAAAATGTTCAAGCGTTTAACGGGCCGCACCTTCGTGGATTACGTCAACCTGACCCGGATGAATGAAGCGGAGCGGCTGCTTCGCGAACGGACGTTGACCATCACGGAAATTGCCGGCATCGTCGGCTGCAGCAACCCGAATTATTTTACCAAGCTGTATAAACAGTACAAGGGCATGACGCCTTCCCAGGCAAGAATGATATAAAGCTGCGAGTTGATCCTGATTCCTTGGCTGTATTTCAAGCTGCTCCTCTGCCCGATGATAAATTGGCACCATGCATAACATCAATACTCCTTCCTATTAGCAGAAATAAGACTCAACTCCAGCAAAGGCTGCTGTATGTTGAGTCTTTTGGCATTCGTTATCGCATCGGCGCTACCCCGCTTAATACGCCTTGGGCACCTCCACTTTCCTGGTGTTCCCGTCTTCGTTCGTGAAATAGATATGAACCCCATGGTCCTGATCGTCCAGAAAATACGAGACGTATTTGCTCTCATCCACCTTCATCGGCACCAGGAGAGTCGCGATGCGATGGCTTGAAGCTGACTTCGTCTCCGCATGCAGATGCCACTGGTTATCCAGCCCTTCGATCTCTTCCGGATCGACGCCGGTGAATTGATTATGCTGATTCAGCGATAGATCGCCTGAGGAGCAGTACACGAATCGCCCTTCCATCTCCGCTTTGCTGCCCATTACCCGAAACGTCTGCCCCGACAGCTTCATCCGGTTCAAGGTATGGAACAGCCACTCGATGCTGGCTGGCTTGGCAAGGTCCACCGTATCCACGATCACAACATAAGATTCGTCGAAGAAATAGATTTCGCGCACATAACGCTCCAGGTAGGGGACGTTCTCCCGATAGGCCTGCGTTGCATTCATGCGGGTGTACCCGAAGCCAGCTGCAGCATCGACGTGCTCCACCCTGCCGCTGGCCTCGATGCAGAGAACCTTGTCTTTTCCCGCATACTGACCATGACCATCAATAAGAATATTATTCGTGGAATGCGTCTGCCTCCGCCAGTTCATATGCATCGTGCTTCCGAAGGCGACATAGTACCCGCTCTCGATTGCCAGAGGCTCGCCGTATGCGTGCAGCAGGAACCCGTTCTGGTCACCGTGGCTGTGGCTCATCGAGCCGTATCGGCTGCTCTTCGCCAGCAGCATGATGTGCTCATCCGGATCATCCATCCGGTGATGCATCGCCACCCAGTCAATATCGCGGAACCATTTGACGGATTGAATAGCCCCTTCATTGGGTTCTGAAGCGTCCGATAAGGCAAAGGGTACGGTATCCGATGGAGGAACGGCTTCCACTTGAGGATAGTCATGCCGATACAGCATATCGTCAAACCGGAAATCCCACCAGCCGTAATTATAAAATTTGGAGTCGGCATCCGTATCCGATTTGGCCACTTGTTCGAAATACCATTGATACAGCCCGTTTCCCGTAATGCCTGCAAACTGGCGAATATTGAAAGCCGTCTTCAGGCTGACAGGTTCTCCGAGGTAGGACTGGTCGCCGAAGCTGGCCCGAATCGTATCCGGACTGCTGCAGTATAGCGGAAAATCGCCGGTGCGCCCGAAAAACGGACGTTTATAAAAATCGATCGCTACGTAATTGCGGATGAGATTGAGCGCATCGATCACGAATGCCATGCCGGTTGTCCAATAGAGCGGCCCTTCTGCCCAGCCCCCGTCCTCTCCGCCCCATGGGGAGTAGAGGCAGGCGTAGTATTCCAGCGTGTAATCCAGCCATACCCGCGCGCTCGCTTCTTCATGAAGCATGGCGATGCAGCCCGGGACCAGAACCGAGGATAACGAACGAACCGCATGGCTGTCGTAAGGGACATGATGGATCTTCGAGCGCTCCATCACATGGAAGGCCACCTGCTCGGTACGGCGCAGCAAGGCGCCCCTGACGAGATCAATCTCCTCAGCGCCGAGGTAATCGTGAAGCCAATCGTACCCCCAGGCAAGCGCCCCGACCATGCGGAAGGCGGCTTCATCGTTGTAATCTCGGGACGTTGTTCCCTCCGTATCCCAACGGGCCGCGTGGAGCAGCCACGTTTTCGCTTTGACTATCAAAGCATCATCCCGCAATATAACCCCTGCCACGCTTAAATGCCGGATGGCATAGAGCGTTTCTTGGCAATCCATGTACATTTGTCTCCACAGCTTCGCGACGCGCTTGTTGCCCGGATAACGCTCCGGTTCCGGGATTAACGGCTTATTCACCCATGGGAGGACCGATTTCTCGTAAAAGGCCTGCCAGCCGCAGTAATCTTCATCCTTGCGGAGACCTTCCCGGAACGTCTCAATCCCCTTTTCGTCCAACCATAACCGCGGATGACCGGTATACGTGCGTTCGTACCTTTCCGCTCTGCCAGGCAGGGGAGTTTCGGGCAGCCCCTCCGGGACATGAAACATTCGGGATTGGCTCCAAGATGAACGGGTATGCTCCAAGTCCGCGGTAGTCTCCTCTTGCTCCCCGGTCAGCAAGGCATAACGCCAATAATAAGTACCGGGCTCCAGCGGTCGATCCGGAGTGTATAAGTTATAGGGAATCGGCGATATCGTCGTCGTGGCCCCCGCTTCATAAGAGGGTGAAGTCGAGATCTGCAGCATATAACGGTCGTCCTCGAGCTGTCCCGGCATCCAGGTGAAACGGGGAGGATTCTCGAGCAGCTTACTCCCTTCGTCCGGTTGATACGGCACGGACAATAATCCGCTTTTCGGTTCAAACAAGGTTTTCATCGAGCTCCCTCTCCTTCAACCCGTTGTTGGTCATTGTAAAGCTTCTTGCCGTTCTTCCATCGGACAGATGGAGCCAATCCCCGTCCGCAGCATGCGTCCATCCCAAGGATATCGGCTCATTGCCGGCACGATAGACGACGATGAAGCGGGCTTTCGAATCCATTCGGTGAAGCCGGATTCCTTCCATGGGACGGCTGGGATCGTCAGCAAGCCCAGGTGATTCCACTCGTGAACATACCATTCCTTCAAAGGTGGCAAAGGATGCTACCGCAAGCGCTCCCGACTCGTTAGCGATATGAAGGTCCACCTGCATACCGTCTCTGGACCATACATTAGAGGAGCGCTCTTTTACGTATGCGTGTCCGTCCTCGTTTCCAGGTTCCGCCGACCCGCTGATCTGAACCTCATCCGAACTTTCGCGAAGCTGCCCCGTGCCGACGTAATGAAACCACCAATCCACGGCGGCCGGTTCATCCAATTCAACTTCGAACCAATCCAGCAGCCAATCTTCCGCCATGATCAAATGCCGGTCCAGAATGCCATGATCGTAGGCCTCATCGGTCCGAACCCAAATATAGGAACGGTTTGGAGCGGATTCATACCGCTTGCATTTGCCTTCGGCCGGATTCTGCGAGCGGCCGCCTACGGAGACGGTGTTGTGGCAGGCAGTATGGGGGTACCATTCCTTCTTTAGAACCGATCCATAAGGTACCGTTCCTCGATCTGGCGAAAGAGGTTGATCCCCGGCATGAATCATCAAATTCAATTTATCAAAGTGACCATGCGATCCGCCATGAGGGCCAAAATCAATCAAAGCTTGAAGGCCTTGGGGATGGTTCGTCCTTAACAGGGCGAACCCGCTTTGAGGAAGAACAAAGGAATAAGGAGCATCGCCGTCCGCATGGTTCAAGGTAACGCCTGCGATCCCCCCCGCTTCATGAGCTGTCGGATCACGATCTGCTTGCATAGCGTCTCCCGGTCTTGGGACCTCACGCGTGACCTGTACTTCGATAACATCACCCGTTTCCCATATCTCTCCCGATTTCAACATGTGGGAGTTCCCCTTGCCGGGAGCTGCCCTTCCGTTTCGGCCATCCCATGATCCCGTACCGTACAGCAGTGCCTCCAGCATGCCGATTCTGCCGGCTGCTCCGTTCAGTTCCCGATAGGCATGGCCAAGCAATCGTCGATAGCTCTTATCCCCATATATGGATAAGCCGATCTCCGCAACTTCCGCAATTTCTCGCGCGTATGGAGCCCTGCGATAAGGACCATCGTGAAGTGCAGGCAGGAAGCCGTTTGGATCTGACAATCGGACCAGGACCGATAACATTCCCTGCATGCATTGGCCTTGCTCCCCTCTCAGGGAAAAAAGCTCTTCACCAACCCTGCTCCCCATTTCCGCAGCAATCAGGTAAGCACGGAGCACGAATACGTGATAGTAAATGCTGCCTTCAAATTCAAGCTGATCGGGCTTGACGGCAAGGGTGAGATGATGGCGGAGCCCGCCTTCCTGCTCAACCAGCTGCTTCAGCTTTTTCGTTTCGCCTTGCACCGCATAGATGCAGAACAAAGCGGCGATCAGCCAAGCGGTATAATTGTTCTCAGGATTTCCGCGTTCCCGGGACAAAATATGATGATATTCCGTCATGCTGCTCTCCAGCATGTGCAGGAACCGGTCAATCTTCCGAAGGGCCACCTCATCAAACCATACGCCCTCATCCCGCAGAAGCAGATATCCACGAAGAAGCGTCGTTGCCCAGATGGCTTCGGTTAAAGCCTGATGGAATGCTCTCCCTTTCAGCATCCATGGCTGCGCATCCGGGTGGACAGGATACAGCGGAAATTGCTCCGCATACCGAATGATCAGCCTTTTTCCAAGATCGGCGTAAATCTTCTCCCCCGTGCCGGCATAGACTGCTGCGGATTGCAGAGCATATCGGGCCATGGCCTGATGCTTGAATACCAGCCATGCTCCCCGATACGGTTCTCCTTCCCATTCGCAGCCATGCGGACAGCGAAACGTGCTGTCGTCGGCTTCCAGAGGATCAAACACCAGCTCCGTGTGATGTTCGGGACAAACGAATTGGTGCCACCAGCCGCCGGGCTCGAGGGGGACATCCAGCTTCCGGTCGATCACTTGGTCCAGCTCGGCCTTCAGGATATCGATCGTTTGCACGCTCCACGCGTACGAGTTCAGCTTCGCCTTCACCTTCATCCAATCCCTCATCGCATGAACATGCCGCCGTTGATTTCGATCGTCTCACCCGTTATATAAGAAGACAGCTCCGAGACTAGGAACAGCACGGAGCCGGCGACATCGTCCGGCGTGCCCTCACGCCCAAGCGGAATGCCCTGAATGGTGGCTTTGCGCGCATCATCCGGGGTAAAGGTCGCGTGAAACGCCGTTTGCCCGATAAAGCCGGGGGATACGGCATTCACATGAATTCCGCTTGAAGCAAGCTCCTTCGCCAAGCCTTTGGTAAAGCTCAGGACGGCAGCCTTGCTCGCCGCATAAATGCTAGCGCCCGGTCCGCCGCCGTTGTGCGCCGCAACGGAGGTCATGTTCACGATGCGGCCTTGACCGGCCGCTTTCATCCCCGAAATGACCGCTTTGCTCACGAATACCGTGCTTTTCATATTGACGTCCATGATCTTGGCGTAGAGCTCCTCGGTCATTTCCGCATTTGCCAGCCGCTGGACCAAATGCCCCGCATTGTTAACCAGAATCGTCACCGGCCCGCCAAATGCCTTCTCCACTTCCGCCACAAGCGCCTCCGCCTGTTCGGCTTGCGCAACGTCTGCGCGAAAAGCGTGGGCTTCGCCCCCAAAATCTCTGATCTCGGCAACGGCCTCTTCGGCAGCCTCCTTGCTGTTCAAATAATTCAGCGCTACCTTGGCTCCGCTTCTGGCCAGCATGATGGCAACCGCCCGACCGATTCCTCCGCTAGATCCTGTGACTAAAGCGACGTTACCCGATAGATTTATTTGCATGTTGATCCCTCCTGATTAGGTTTGCAGCTGTTTCAGCCTGTTTTCTTGCTCACGCATTCTTTCCATTCGCGGCATCGTCATAACGATGCTTGTGCCTTGACTCGGCGAACTATGAACCGTTATCCCGTACGATTCGCCGTAAACCATCTGAATTCGCCGATGAACGTTCACGATGCCGATGCCGCCTCTGCGCCGGGCGCGTTTCCCCTCTTCATCATCGACCAAGCGGTTTTCCTCGAGCCTTTTGCGCAGTTTATGAAGCTTATGGTCCGCAATGCCTGCCCCGTTGTCCTCGACCATGACCAGCAAATTGTCTCCGTCGACTCTCGTATCAATCCGAATGTAATGCCACGCCTCGATTCCTTCCGGAAAGGCATGCTGGAAAATATTCTCCACAATCGGCTGCAGGGAGAGCCTGACCATTTTCTCCAACAGGAGCTCGGGCGGCGTTGCCACCTCGATCTCAAAATCGCGCCCGATCCGATGCTTCAAGATCATCATGTAATGCCGCACATGGTTCAGCTCGTTGGCAATCGTGATTTCCTCCAGATTGGTCTGAATGGAATATCGAAGCATGAAAGCCATGGCCTCCACCATGTCCGAAATTTCGTCCGAATCCTGAACGATCGCGTAACAGTTGATCGTTTCCAGCGTGTTGTACAAAAAATGCGGATTGATCTGCAATTGAAGCGCCTGAAACTCGGCCCGCTGGCGCTCCAGCTGGATGTCCTGCAGCTCCAGCTGCGTCTTCTGATTGTGGAGCTCCGTGTCGTATACCTGCTCGATCATGTCGGACAACCGGCTGACCATGAGATTGTAGCTGTGGATCAATCCCCCGATTTCATCCTCGCGCGGTTTCACGTCGGTGATGTGCGTCCAGTTCCCTTTCTCCGTCTGCCTCATCCCGTTCTTCAAATTGCGGATCGGATTCACGATCGATTTCCCGAATCTGTATGCCAGAACGAGCGCAATGAACAAGGTGACAAAGCCTACGATAATGGTGGTGGAGCGAATGCCCGAAATCGGCGCCCTGAGCTCATCCAGCGGCATCATAATGACGAGGCTCCAGCCCGAATATTCGGACTGGCGCGAGATGATCATCGCTTTCTCGCCTAATACCGGTTCGATGAAGCGATGATCGCCCTTGGCGATAATGCGCTTCGGCAGGTCCGTGGTCGTGATTCCCTCCATATCCACGTGCTCTGGGGCATAAACGACCTCGCCTTCGCGGTCCAGGATGAAAAAGAAGCCCTGCTCCCCAAGGTCGACGCCATTCCATAAACCCGACAGCTGATCTTCATTGAACTCTACCGCAAGCACGCCTTTAACGTCGTAGGAATTCATTCCCCGGATTTTGCGGGCAACCGTAATGACGTTGTCGCGATCCTGTTCCAGCAGGCTGGTCTTCAAGATGACGATCTCCCCGTTCCCCGGCGTCTTCTCCGTCAATTCACGAAGACGGTCCGAAGGATCGATCGACATGGCGGAGAAATTCTGGTTCTGATCGAAAATCGACCGGCCATGGAACCCCAGGATGTACATCATATGGGTCTGCGTAGGGTATTGAATGAAGATTTTCTGAAAAACATCCTTTCGGATGAGATGGGTGAACCGGTAATGCTCATAGCTGTCGCTGGGATCCATATCCAAGAATCGTTTCACCGAATCCTGCAGCAAAATCGTATTGCTGATCCGCTCGAACATTTTCAGCTGATTATCCGTTTGCCTTGCGGCGTTCGTGATGACGGTGGTCATATACTTCTCGACCTGCTCGTCAATCGCTTCGGATGATTTCATGTAGAAGAAGACGCCGACCGTGGTAAGCGAGAACATCACGACGATGAAGAAGTACAGGAAGATTTGACGGGACAGGCTCTTCCGCATCATTCGATCCCCAGCATCTCCCGGTATTCGGAAGGGGTGTAACCGGTGACCTTCTTAAAGGTTTTGGTAAAATGGGGATGATCCGCATACCCCACTTCGAACGAAATGTCCGTAATTTTATAATGCGGAATGGCAAGGAGCTTCTTCGCCTTCTCCATTCGTTTCTTGATCCGGTAATGGACAAAGGTCTCGTCCGTCATCTGCTTGAACAGCTGGCTGAAATAGGACGGGTTGAGTCCAAGCATGTCGGCCACCTCATCCAGCGAGAGATCGCGGGACAAGTTGCGCTCGATATAGGCTTTCGCTTCCTCTACAGGCTCCTTCGCATTCCCTTTTCGCTTCTCGCGTATGAGCTTCACCGTCTGATTCACGGCCAGACGAAATCTCTCGAAATAATGATGGTTCCCTCCGGGCGCAGGCCCCGATATTCCCGTCATGCGTTCGAACGAATATACGTCCCTGCCGTTTAACTGCTTGATCAACTTCGCGTACAGCTCATCCAACAGCTCCTGAAGCTGGATCGATTCGAACCGGCGCTCATTGCAATAATCCTCGATTTCCTGCAGCTTCATCTGGATATCGTTCATTTGCAAATGCCATACGGCCAGCTCGAGCTGCTCCAGCCAATCCTCCAGCTTGGAAAGCGGAAAATAGAACCGCTGCTTCTCCTGCATGGACTTTCGATCCGCCATCAATTTGTTCATGGTGTTATGTACCACCGATTTGGTCACGGGCTTGAGCAGATATTCCTTAACCCCATACGACATGCATTTCTGGGCGTATTCGAAATCGCCGTAACCGGAGATGACAACGACCGTGATATCGCCGTAGGCTTCATATAACTGCTTGCTTAACTCCAGGCCGTCCATCTTGGGCATCTTGATATCCGTAAATATGAAGTCCGGTCGTGCCGTCTGGATCGCTTCCAACGCTTCCATGCCGTTTCCGGCCGTTTCCGCTTGAATCATGGCCGGATCCGTCTGCGTGATCAGTTTCGCCAAGCCCATCCTTATCATAGGTTCATCATCAACGACCAGAATGCGGTACATCACCCATTCCCCTTTCAAAACAGCGAGAGTAGTTTAGCTTTAGCAAGATACTCCTCTGCTTAGACAAGCAGAGGAGTCATTCTTCAACACTATACTAAAACATGCCCCGCTTATTCGAAAGCGTTTTCTTTTTCGTTATATCGTTTCGTTGCTTCCTCAATAATCTCTTTACCGCCCTTGGACAAATACTCCTCGAGCACCTTGCCGTAGTTATCGATCGGCTCCCTGCCGTATACCATGCGAAGCACATGCTCCAGAATCAGCGGAGGCAGTTCATCCGACTTCGGATTCAGCTCCGGATATTTCACCATCGCCTCCAGTCTCGGGTCGAATTCGATTCCGCGGCGGCCCTCATTCGATAACATGTTATCAAAAGCATCAATCAGCTCTTTGCCGGAATCGGACAATTCGGATACGCGTTTGTTGTACGTTGTGTCCTGCACCAGCCACAGCCAGTAGTTCAAATAACGCATCTTATCCGCGCCTGCTGCGTCCGTCGGTACCTCGAAGACCGGCTTTCCGTCGGTTACCTGATAATCCTCGCCCTCGATGCCGAAGCTGAAGAACAATTCCGCGTCCTCACTGACCATCCAGTTGAAGAACTTCACGATATCCTCCGCTTTATCCTTCGCCTTCGCGTTGATGAAGAAGGAACGCGTGACCGGATTATAATGGGCATATCCCCCTTTACCGTCAGGTCCTACAGGCGAAGGAATCAGCGCCACTTTCGCGTCCGGCACATTCTCCTTCAGCTGGGTTCCCCAGATCGGAAGCTCGTTGGCATTCATAGACCACATGCCGGCTTTGCCGCTCGTGACGATGGATTTGAAATCCGCGCTTTCAATGGTCGCGAATTCCTTGCTGATCAATCCTTCCTCATGCATCGTCTTATAGATCTGAATTGCCTGCTTCATATTTTCTTCGTCAAAGAAGGTTGGCTTTACTTGCCCGTCCGGGAACACCTTGAATTGGTTCAGATAACCCAGCACGTCATACGCCCCGAAGAAGGTATCGGCATATTTGAAATTCTGACGTCCCGCATAAGGCTGCTCCACCCCGGCTTCCTTGAACGCGCGCAGAACATCCATCGTTTCTTCCACCGTCGTCGGGATCTCCTTCCCTACCTTTTCCAGCAGGTCGGTCCGAATCCATGTCGCCCGTCTGGACGGATTGGACAAGATTTCGGGAATCCCGTAAATATTGCCCGTCTTGGAATCCGTCATCCGCTTCCAGGCTTCCTCGGGGATAAACTTGAGCAGGTCCTGCCCATGCTCCTGCAGCAGGTCGTTGAGCGGAAGAAAGACTCCGTTCTCCACGGCACCCGCCAGCTCGGGACCGCTGATTCCGCCAGTTCCCTGCACCACATCCGGTATGTCGTTCGTTGCGAACATCTGCACCATTTTATCCTGATATTCGTTATGCGGAATGAGACGGATATCGAGGTCCGTATTCGTCATTTTCTCTAGCTCCAGCACGTACTTATCCTGGTTGATATCCGGATTCTTCTCAACGTAGGAAACGTTAAGCGTCCGCATCGAAATGGAAAATTTCGTGGCTCCCGCTTCATTCCCGCCTTGGCCGTCGCCCCCGGCGTTGGCTCCTCCGCCTCCGCCATTATTGCCCGCACAGCCGACGAGCATGGCCAGTACAAGACCTGACGTAAGCGCACGTGTCCAGCTTTTTCTCATGAATACCCCTCTTTTCAAGCTAATATAGTCGCTTATAATAGCGCTTTCAAACTTAATATCAGTATAGAGAGCCGTCTGGGCGGGAACAAGGAATGTCTTTGGCTCGGTTTGTCGTTTTTTTAGGGTTATTCTTTGATCGACCCGATCATCATCCCGTGAATGAAGAAGCGCTGCAGAAACGGATACAAGAGAATGATGGGCAGCGTGGCTACCAGAATAACCGCCATCTGAATGCCCTGCACGGACTGGGAGCTTGCTTCGAACGCCATGTTGCCCGTATCGGTCAGGCCCTCGTTCACCAGAAGCTCCCTCAATTTGACCTGGAGCGGATACTTACTGCGGTCATTGATATAGTAAAGGGCATCCATATATTTGTTCCAATTCGTTACGGAATAGAATATCCCTACCGTCGCCAGCGCCGGCTTTGATAACGGAAGCACGATGCTCCACAGGGTACGGACCTCGCTGCATCCGTCGATTCGGGACGAATCGATCAGTTCGCCCGGAATTTGGGTGAAGAACGTGCGAAGCACAAACAGGTTGAATGCGCTGATCGCCGATGGCAGCATCAAGGACCACAGCGTGTTGACGAGATTCAGCTCGCGCATCAGTATGAATTGGGGGATGAGCGGTGCCGTAAAAATCATGGTCAACAGGATGATTATCATGATGGTTTTTCTGCCGACGTATTCGGGCCTGGAGAGCGGGTACGCCAGCGAAGCGGTTGATGCCAGATTGATGAAGGTTCCGAATATCGTAATATAGACGCTGATCCCGAATGCCCTCCAGATGGAAACATCGTTGAATACATGCTTGTAGTATGCAAAGGTAAATTCCACCGGCCAGAACATCACTTCTCCGCGATCGATAGCGCCAGGGCTGCTGAACGACTGGGCAATGACATTGAGAAAAGGGAGCAGCATGGTGAGTGCAAGAAAGGTAAGGATGATATAGTTCAATACAAGAAACATTTTTCTGCCTGCACTGTCGTATTTCACGTTGGTGGTCACTCCCCTCTAATACAGCGACTCGCCGGTCGCTTTCTTGCTGATGGTGTTTGCAATGGTGATCAGGAACAAGCCGACAACGGACTTGAACACCCCGATGGCGGTGGCATAACTGTACTGAAGCTGCTGCAAGCCGGCTTTGTAAATGTACGTGTCCAAAATTTCGCTGGACTGGATGTTAAGCGGGTTCTGAAACACGAATACGCGTTCAAACCCGTAATCCATGAAATCCCCGATCTTGAGCAGGAACAGGATTGTTATCACGGGAAGCAGTGCTGGCAGCGTAATGCTGAGGGTCTGGCGCCATCTCCCCGCTCCGTCGATTTCGGAGGCTTCGTAAAGATCCGGATTGATGCCCGCGAGCGCCGCCAGATAGATGATGGTTCCCCAGCCGACATCTCTCCATAATCCGGAGCCCACCAATACCGTTCGAATGTAGGAATCTTCGCCGAGGAAATAGATCGGTTCGAAGCCGAACCACCCGAGCACCACGTTCACGATCCCCGATGACGGGGACAGGATGCCCACAAAGATACCGCTTACAATAACCCATGACAGAAAATGCGGCGCATAGAATATCGTCTGGACAATTTTTTTGTAGACGACCTGGCGAACCTCATTCAGCAATAAAGCCAGGACGATGGGGGCCGTAAAAGCAAACAGAATGTCATATGTACCCAGCAGAAGCGTATTGCGCAGAATTTTCAGAAAATCATAGTGCTGGAACATTCGCCCAAAGTGCTCAAGGCCCACCCAGGGACTTCCCGTTACGCCCTTAAACAAATTGTAGTTCTGGAATGCGATCACGGAGCCCATTAACGGAACATATTTGAACAATCCGAAGAACAGCAGTCCCGGCAGCGATATGAAGTACAGCGCCCTGTATTTCCACATGAATCCGAGCAGCTTTCTCCGTTTATCAAGCTTTCCCTCCAGAATCGGGCTTACCGCTGCTTTGTTTGGCTCGGCCATCTGTCATCACCTCTTGTTTCTCAAATGGGCCGGTGCGTTGTCATCTATCGGAATTTCGTCAAACCGGATGCTGATAAATTCAGGCTCCCGGTCAATGATCCGCGACAGCTCCTTTGTAAAAACGTCAACGATTTCGTTCTTCTGCTCATCCGTGCGTCCTTCGTACATTTTAATCGTAATTTGCGGCATCGGCTGATCGCCTCCTTAGGAAATGGATGTGATGAATATCCTTATCCTATAAGTTTTTATGACCGGACAGCAATGGAGGAAGATCGGTTCCTTTGTGTTTTTTTTAGGTGCATTGGCGGCTTGTGTTTTTTTAAGATCGGCTTGTTATTTCAATAGTTCTTAAGCGGTTGGTATAGAATTCCGAGGCGTTCTGTGGAACAATGGTTCCAAACAGCAGCCAACTCGGGCCGCTCGATGCCATCAGTTATGGGAGGCTTTGCGATGAACGGTCAAGTTAAGGAAGAGGAAACGACCTATGCGTCGTTATGGGGGAAACTAGAAAAGAAAGTAATGCGTATGACGGGTCAGCTACAAGGCAAAGTTCCCCATACGACAAAGAACGGGATCTATGATTCCACCCGGATCGATTGGTGGACCTCCGGTTTTTGGCCGGGGATGCTATGGATGATGTATGATATGACCAAGCAGCCGCAGTATAAGGAGTTGGCTTGGGAATGGGATGTTCGGCTTGAACAGGCGCTGATCGGGGACAGTAACTTTCATCACGATGTAGGCTTTCAGTTTCTGCCGACGGCCGTCATCAAATATAAACTGACCGGCGATCCGGATGCCAGGCGGAGAGGATTGTTGGCGGCTACCCTGCTCGCAGGAAGGTATAACCCCGTCGGCAGATTCATTCGCGCTTGGAATCAGGTGAAGCCTACCTCGTGGAACCACGGAAACGAAGGCTGGTCCATCATCGATTCCACCATGAATCTCTCCCTCTTGTTCTGGGCTTCGGAGGAGAGCGGTGATCCGAGATTCGCTCATATTGCCAGAGAGCAGGCCAATACGGTTGTCGAGCATTTCATAAGACCCGACGGCTCGGTTCGGCACATCTGCCGGTTTGACCCGTTGTCGGGCGAATATATGGAATCGCTCGGCGGACAAGGCTTTGGACCGGAATCGGCCTGGAGTCGGGGAGCAGCCTGGGCTTTGCACGGGATGGCGAACACCTATCGGTATACCGGCGATATTCGGTATCTCGACGCTGCCAAGCGAGTCGCTCATTACTTCGTGGCTTCCCTTCAGGAAGATTCCATTCCGCTTTGGGATTTTCGGGCGGAGCGCAAGGATTTGGAATACCCCGATCATGATGGAACGGATACATCCCCAATGGCACCGGAGCCAAGGGATACATCCGCGGCATCCTGCGCCGCATCCGGGCTGCTTGAAATCGCGGACCTCGTCCCGCAAGCCGAAAGCGCTCTGTACCGCAGCAGTGCCTTGCGTATCATCGACTCCTTGACGAACCGTTACGCCGAATGGGATGACCCGGATTATGAAGGCATACTGAAAGAGGCCACCGGGCATCTGCCTGCCGGACAAAATATAAACGTCTCGCTTATTTATGGCGATTACTATTATGTTGAGAGCGCAGCCAAGCTAATGGGATGGAAAAACCGGATCTTCTGATCCGGTTTTTTTGTCGTGTTTATTTAATCTTTTTCGGAATCCGAATATAGAAGCAGCTGCCGCCAACATGCTCATCTCCGCTTTCGGCCCACACGTGGCCGCCATGAGCGGAAACCAGCTGCTTGACGATGGCCAGCCCCATTCCGCTTCCGCCGCTTAACCGATTCCTCGACTTATCCCCCCGATACAGCCTTTCGAATATATACGGCAGATCGGATTGGGAGATGCCCTGTCCCGAATCCCGAATCCGAATCAGGGCATCGGCCCCTTCGTCCACGAGATGGGCTTGCACCGTACCGCCGGACGGGGTGTAGTGCAAGGCATTGCTTAACACATTGATCAGAATCTGGAGCATCCGGTCTGGATCCACCTCGGCTGTGATCGACGAACTGCTGGCATAATGCAGACTCACTTCTTTTTCATGATACATCGCCTTCGCCAACGTGACGGCTCTCTCCATAATATGGCTCAGATCCTGCTCGGACCGGGACAGCTGAAACTCCGGGGATTCCATATCGTGCAGCTCCTCCAGCTCCGTGACGAGCTGAATCAAACGGTCGATTTCATCCAAGCAGGTGCGGAAACGTTCTGCAGTCGGCTCCCATACCCCGTCCTCGAGTGCACGGGTGTGACTCTTTAACGTGGTTAGCGGCGTTCGGAGCTCATGCGCGATATCCTGCGTCATGTTCCTGCGAAGCAACTCCTGTTTCTGCAGCTGCACGGCCAGCTCATTCAGCGAAGCACCAAGCCCAGCAATTTCATCGTACCCCCCGGCTGCCACGCGGATATCCCATTTTCCCTGCGTCATCATTTCTGCCGCCCGCTTCATCTGGACGAGGGGAGCCGAAATCCTTCTTGCTACATAGATTCCTATTATGGAGGCTATGGCAATCGATAACAGGCAGGTTAAGATAATCGATTGCATCTGCGCCTGCTCCAAATGATAGTTCAGCTCATCCATTCCGCTGTGCCCGCTGGACTGCTGCTGGTACATCGCGATATGGTAATGGTTCGTCACGATGTTGATCACGGTAAACACGATCAGGATCCCTGCCGTGATGCTGATAATGATGGCGGCGAGCCTCAGGTCAAGCCGATGCTTCAAGCCCCGTCACCTCCGAAGCGGTAGCCGAATCCGTAAACGGTAAGAATATACTTCGGCTGCCTCGGGTCGGATTCGATCTTGTGCCGCAGATTCTTGATATGCTGGTCAATAATGCGGATATCACCGATAAAATCATAACCTAACACCCGGTCGACCAGTTCTTCGCGGGAGAAATTCCGCTGCGGGTATTTGGCCAACAGCAGCAGCAGTTTATATTCGCTCGGCGTCAAATTCACGATTTGTCCATGGCTGGTGACCTCATGCTTCATCGAATGGATGACCAATGCGCCTTCATCATACACAATGACGTCCGCGAGCAGCTTGCTGTCATCCCCCCGCCTCAAGACAGCCTTGACCCTTGCCACGACTTCCCGTGGGTCGAACGGCTTCACGATGTAATCATCGGCTCCGATCGCAAATCCGCCGATCCGGCTGCTCTGAGCCACCTTAGCCGTTAACATCACGATGGGGACCGAGCTAAACGTTCGAATTTCCTTGCATATCCGTTCACCGTCCATATCCGGCAGCATGAGGTCCAATAGGACAAGGTCCACGGCTTGTCCTCGCAGGCAATCGAATGCCTCCGCACCGTTCGCCGCTTCCAGCGTCAAGTAACGTTCTTTGTTCAAATAAGATACAAGAACTTCTCGAATATTCGGTTCATCATCCACGATTAATATGGTTTTCATTTTGGTATCTCCTTATAGAATCCTTCATCAGTTCAAGTCAACTGTAACATAAGTCCCCATTGTAACTAAAACTTGTGAAGATTCCATGAGGATCAACAAGATGGTCCATGAAGCCCATGCGTTTCTTGGGCTTCATGGTAGCCTGTCGTCTCATCACGTGGCATTTATAAGAGACTTCAGATAAGAGACGCTTTGCGTCACCTGGCTTTCATGCAAGCCGTGAAGAATCAGCGGTCCGTCAAAACGATAAGCGCGCAGAAGCTGAATGTATGCTTCATAGTCCAGTTCTCCGGTTCCGGCAGCCCTGTACCGGAATCCATCTACTGTCGAATAATCCTTGGCATGAGCGATAATAACATGTTCACCGAGCAGTGACAGCGCTTGATCTACCACCTCTGTCAAAGCCTCTCCGTCGTTCGGATTGAACAAATTCGCTGCGTCCAGTACCACCTTCAACCGTGGAGTACGCATCGTGTCCAGCAGCTGTCTGGCTTTGACGGCATCGCTGATCACATTGGCCGGCTCCGGTTCAACGGCCAGCTCAAGCCCGAATTCTTCTGCTATATTCACCAATACCTGCATGGTGCTTAGCAGATCATCCCATGCTTCCGGCGAATCGTTGTCCATATGCCTTCTCCACATGTCGATTGGATCTCTCGTGCCTGTGCACAGGGTAATGACGGTCGTCCCCATTGATTGGCACATCGCTGCCAAATGGCGAAACCGGCGAATGTAACCCTGCCGTTTCCCCCGATCGGGGTGGATCATATTGAAGGTCCCGGATACGGCGGCCATCTGAAGATGCCGATTCTCGCACGCTGCTTGAATATGTGCCGCGGTTCCCAGATCGACGTCCTCCGGCAGCGACGGAAGAGCGGCACAGGAAAGATTGAACTGGATGACCTCCAATCCGGCAGCGATAACAGCGTCCAAGTTTTCTTCCAGTGTCGGCCTCTCAAACGTCTTGGAGAATATGCCCAATCTCATCACTCATACGCCTCCCGATACTTCAGCCAGCTTTACCGTCCTGCCGCTCTCAACGGATCTGGCAATCGCCGCCATCGCGCGCATGGCTGCTACTCCGTCATCCAGATCGGCTCCTCGCATGGGTGCCTGCTCCAGAATCGTATCCGCGAAGCCTTCCACCTGCAGCTTGAAGAAATGCGCATCTTCGCCTAGCGGCCTGTGATAACAACCGTCGCGCGAGGAGAACACCTCGACGTCGCTTGACTTGAAGAGCCACGGATTGTAGGTCTTGCCAACAACGCTTCCGTGTTCACCGTAAATTTGAAAGCCTTCATGCCAGTCCATCCGGACGGCGACCGTAAGATCCAGATGCCCTACAGCGCCCGATGCAAACTGAACGGTGACGAACCAGTTATATGCGCCGAACTTCTGCGTATTCCATGCCGTCACGCTCACCAGGTCCCCCCCTAAAAAGCGGGCCGTATCCACCAGATGGCTGCCATGCGTCAGCATGTAATACCGCAGCTTATCGAGCTTCGGATTACCTTCCGGCCTCAGGGCATTCGGACTAAGCCGCACCAGCGGCTGCACGTTTTCGGTGACCGTATACCGGTAGGTGGAATCGCAGTACCATGCTTTCAGAGCCAGCATCTCCCCCATCTCTTGCTCAATAAACCGTTTGGCATAAGCGATGCCGGGATCAAAGCGTTTCATGTTTCCGATTTGGACAACACAACCGGAATCCCTTGCTCTCCGCTGTAATTCCTCACACTCTTCTACGGTGACGCCAAGCGGCTTCTCCACGAGAACATGTTTTCCTGCTTCGATGGCTTTAAGGGCGGCTTTCACGTGAAATTGATCCGCGATGCCAATGATGACAGCTTCCACCTCGGGATCTGCCAGCATCTTGTCATAATCCTTGTAGGTTCGTACCGGCTGATGGATTTCGGCCATGCGGTTCAGCAAATCCTCCGCGACGTCGCATATCGCATAAAGGCGTGCATTGCGCGCCCTCCGGCAAGCTTCGAAGTGTCCGTACTGCGATATGGGGCCGCAGCCCAGCACCGCCACATTCAAAGTTGTTCTTTTCTCGGCCATGACAGCACCTCCTGTAGTTGATGATTAT
>NZ_AEXS01000049.1:0-16516 GCF_000204455.1 Paenibacillus sp. HGF5
CTTCAAGAGCCGCCCCACCCACGGCTCCGCGCCGGGGGTGGGCGGCTTTGGCGAAGGGCCTGCGGCCCCTTCGCCAAGAGCTGCCGCCGGCCCTGTGGGCACGGCGGCGGGTTGTCCGGCGGCAGGCGCTGCCGTGCCGCCGCTGGCCCATGGCTGCGCGAGCTCGCCGCGCAGCTGCTGCAGCAGGCCCTGCAGCTTGGTCAGCAGCGCCTGCTGACCTGAGCCGGTCTGCGCGGTACCTCCAGCAGCGTTGTTCGCCGCTGCTGCTTGCTGCTGCGCGGCAGCGGTACCCTCTGCGCCAGCTGCCGTCGAAGGCGCAGCGGACGCTGCATTTTTCCCGGCAGCCGCTGCGCCTCCGTTACCGTTGCTTAGAGCTGACGTCAGCTGCTGCTCCAGCGACTGCAGCAGCTGATGCAGCTGGGGTCCGAATACGGCCTGATGCAGTCCCTTTACGCTTTCAGGGCTAATCGGCAGTCCGCGGTGAAACGCGATCGCAGCCGACTCCGCCCATTCCGCAGCCGGGATCTGAGGAGGCTTTACGGCCAAAGCCTCTCGGAACATGGCAATATTGTCCTTCGTCAGGGGAACTCCCGCGTTCTGCATGCCCCGGATCATTTCGCGGTTTTCCTTCGTATCCGGAAGACCCGCAAAATCCAGCACCTCCGCCATGGATGACGGGGACAACGGCTGTCCCGGCGTTTGGCTGAGAGGCTTAAGCACCGCTGTCCCTCCCTCTCCCGGCGGCTGAACCTGCAGCAGAGCCGTTTCCCCGGCTCGGAGCGGCGTTTCCAGCTTCGCTTTCACTTGAACGCCCTGGATCTGCACCACCGCTTCCTGCCCGTCCTCCGATACGTTCATAACGACACCGCGAACGACCTGACCCGGCTTAAGTTCCAACGCTTTGGCGTCTCCCGGCTTCTGCTCGCCCAGGAGTCCGCGAATCAACGATCCGATGTTCACGATAGTTCCTCCCACACCTTCTGTTTACCTTATATATCGGCAGCAGCCCGCCTTTTGACGAGGGCGGGCTGCATCGAAATCTAGAACAAGGACAATTGCTCAATCTCCATATTTTTCAAAAAGCTTCTTCTATGCATGGCGGTAGGTCCGTGCAGCTGCAGCTGTTCCCGGTGAAACTTGGTAGCATAGCCTTTATGTACGGCGATTCCGTATTCCGGATAACGCGCCTCCCATTCCCCCTCGCACAGCCTATCGCGGGTGACCTTGGCTATGATGGAGGCTGCCCCAATGGACTGGCTGTTGGCGTCCCCTTTAATGATGGCACGCTGGGGAATATCGCAATCCACCTTCTCGGCATCAACAAGCAGAAACTGCGGGGGAACGGCCAACTGCTCAATCGCCTTCTTCATCGCAAGTCTTGCGGCTTGTTTGATGTTAATGCGGTCAATCGTTTCCGCATCCACCAAACCGACGCCGACCGCCAACGCCTGCTCCATGATAAGGTCGTAAAGGGTTTCCCGCTTCTTGGCACTGAGTTTCTTCGAATCGTTAATTCCTTCAATGACCAGCCCCTCCGGCATAATGACCGCCGCAGCGACCACATCGCCGAACAAACAGCCGCGGCCGACCTCGTCGATGCCTGCAATATGTATATAACGGCTCCAATACTCTCGCTCGTACATTAATAAATCTGTCATAGGTTTAACCCCTTTGATTCCGAATTACCGTTTGTTTCCTATTCGTTCACACGGTGTATCGCATCTATTCTATCAATCTAGTAACTCTTCTAGAGTATCATACTCGCCAGGGAGCGTCACCCTTTTATCCCGTCCGCATCCCGGCAGGAATGGGTTCGTCCATCGGCGAACCATCGGTTATAATCCCCGAAAAAAAGAGCCGCCGGCAACGGCAGCTCTTCCCTTTACTCGATTATCGATCCTTGGCTTCAAAGCCCAAGCCGCCATCGCTGACGATCCGAAGCGGCATCCGGCTCATTCAATTCCAGCCCCGAACCGTCAGCCTTTACAGCAAGTGCCCGTCCATCGTGGACCGATCGGATGGTTACCGTATCATCTTCCTGACGTTCCACTCTCCACCGCTGATTGTTATAACCGAGATACGTGTATAACTGAATCCGGTTCTGCCCGGTATCCACATCCAAAGCCTTCCCTTCCGGCGTGCGAATGGAATACGTGCCTTGCTCTCCTGTCGGCACCCATACCCATAGCAGGTTGCCCGTACCCATTGATTCCTTCAGGGTAACGGGTTCGCCGTTTACGGATTTCTCGGTATAGATCGCCTTGTTCACGGCTTCGTTCGTGAAGCTGGTTTTCGTCAGTCGAGCTTCAGACGAATGACGGACGTAGACATTTTGATAGGAAGCCTGTCCGCCAAACACATTGACCCCAAAATGCCCTTCGGCAAATGTCCCGTCCATCACATCGATTACCGTCTTCCCGTCCACGCCGACTTGAATATGCGGACCTTTCGCTTCAATCCTCAGGTGATAGGTTCTTCCCCATTGGATAAAGCCGGGGACGCTGGCCAGGACTTGACGTTCCTCGAATCGACCTTCGACCATATAGAAGAGCCGAATCGACTTCAATCCAGGGTCCAAATTCAGATAATATCCGCTGCGGCCGTCCCCGCTTGCCCGAAACAGCATGGATCCGGCACCGCCTGCTTCCCCAAGCCGCATGTCTCCCTCGAATCTGAAGTCTCCTGCCTTCTCTTGCGCCATATAATTAGCATCACTCGAATGGCTGCCCCGGATTCCATGCTCGGTAAGGACCCACTTCGAGGCCTTAAGATCCGGTTTCCATCCCGTCAGATTCGTTTTGAATGTTCCGCTCGAGACCAACACGCGGGTGCTCGCCGATATTTTTCCGTTTGGGGTTGACGCCGTAATGACGGCTTCTCCCGCATTCGCCGCTTTCAATACGGCATGGGTCTCATCGGATGAAACTATCCGGACCGTACCGGGATCGCTGGATGTCCATACCAGAGGTTTCTTCCCGTTGCCCGGGACACGATCCACGGCTGCGTACAACGATTCGGTCTGTCCCTGGGACAGGTCCAACTCGTATGAATCCAACAGGATGCGGGAAGCAGGCTCCGATGGATCAAGAGGCCTCCACACGGAATCCAGTTCATGAACCTTTAGGGATTTCAGCTTCACTTGGCCGCCTTGGGTGTAAAAACTCATCCCCCGTCTGGCTTGATCCGGAAAAATGACGTCCGAGAACACAACCTTTCCATCATTGCCGAACACCTCGACGGAAGATTCATCGACATAAATACGCAGCTTGACCACTCCATCTACGGGGTGCAGCAATGCTTTGTGTTCGGTCGAGAACAAGCTGGAGAAATCCGTGGTTCCCGATGCCGAACGGTCAATGAACATGTGATGCGCGGAGTTGTTATAACCGACCACCGTCTGTTGTTCGCCGCCTTCCCGCAGCCGGAAGCCGAATTCCAGATCGCTGCTGTCTGTCGGAATCTTGACTTCCGCCTCGATTTCAAACGTGCCTGCCTGAATACCCTTTAACACATTCTGCGAGGTCTCCGTCACTTGCCTGTTATTCACATGGATTACCGTATTCCGGAGGGTTTCCAGCTCAGAGATTGGAGACTGGTGCAGACGTATTCCCTCACTCGTCGTTCTGAGCGACAACTCCCTAGGGATGGTCAGCTGACCCTTCCAGCCCGAAGTCGGAAAATTGAAGGGATAATCCCAGTTCGTCATCCATGCCAGCATGATTCTTCGATTGTCCGGCAGGTCGGAGAAGGACATGGAGGCGTAGAATTCCTTGCCCCAATCCGTTCTCAGCACGGTCCCCGCCGTATGATCATTCATAAATTTGCCGTCTGGCGTCACATCGCCGATAAAATATTCCGCATCGGAGCCTTGGGTGTTCGGATTAGCGCCGCTGCTGATCATCAACACCCATTTGCGCTGACCGGAGCCGTCCACGGCAAGCTGAAACAGATCCGGGCATTCCCACACGCCTCCACGGATATATTCCCCATACCCGAAACGGTCCGTTAAGGTCCAATCGACAAGATTGTCGGAGATATAGAAGCGGATATGGTCTCCCCCTGATACCACCATGATCCAGCGGTTGTTGGCTTCATCCCGAACCACTTTGGGATCGCGAAAATCCCATCCTCCCGGATCCTCGCCCTGTTTGCCCGGGTTCTCGATGAGGATCGGCCGTTCCTTCGAATACGTCCAGGTCCGTCCGTGATCGGTGCTGTAAGCAAGTCCGATCTTCTGATTTCCGCCCGGCCGATCAGGATTGAAGGATGTGTAGTAGGCAATGAGTCCTTTGCCTCCGGAATCCCCGAACAGACCTGAAGCGTTCGTTGTATCGGCTACGGCGGAACCCGACCAGACATGTCCGAGATCGTTCCAAGGCAGTGCGATCGGCAGCCTGTTCCAATGCACCAGATCCCGGCTTACCGCATGCGCCCACTGGCCTCCGTCCTGATGGAAGAGATGATACTCCCCTTCGAAATAGACCAATCCGTTCGGATCGCTTGCCGAGCCTCGGATTGGGCTATAATGATACTGCGGGCGGTATTCCTCCGTATAATAATCCGCCATTGGGGTTACGTACACGTCCTGAAAGTACGCCGTTCCGGACTTTACCTTCATCCCGATCGATCCGCCCGCGTAACTACTGTCGGATACGCGGATCGCAGCGGGTTCGTAACCATCTACAGCGATTTGAATGCTGTCTTCGGAGACGTGGATCTCCACATGATGCGCACTTGTGGGCAGGCTTGGATAGGTACGGCTCGAAGCGCCGATCACCTTTCCATCCGAAGTTTCCAGCGTTACCCGCACCTGATCATCCTCTCTCCTGAATACGGCCTCGTATCCCTCCGTTCCTTGATCGTTCCCTCTCCAATAGAACCCCGCTTCAGCCTGTCCCCCTAAGGTGATATTGCCTTCCAGCACATAATCCGCAGCCGCATTCTTATAGATCTTGTGGGCTTCGTGCCCCTCCGATGCCGACCCCTTAAGCCCTTTGATGTCAGGCTGCCATTCCCCGCTCGTAGCTGCCGGACCGAACAGGTTGCCTTTCCACTCGCTCACCTTGATATTCTGAAAGAGGGCGGAGCCGTCCCACACATGAAGACCCAGGTATCCTGTGGAATAAGCCGTATCATCGACTTCAATCATCGGTTCATATTGGCTTCCCCAATATACCTTGATATTGCCGCCTACCACCTTGACCTTAAGGTGAACGATTTCCCCTTGGCTCAATGCGACCGCTTTTTCCACCTTCAATCTTCCCTTCCCTTCGCGGGCATCCTTGAGGCGAACCAAACCTGCGCTGGGCACGATTTGCAGCATATACGACGACCAGCCGTCATCGCTTGAACGAAAGACCAGCGAAGCATCTGCTTGAATATTCGTAATCATCACATCGGCTTCATAGACAAAATCATCCGCTCTGGTTGCGGAGATTGCCGCTGCATTCTCACTTGAATCGGAGCTAAGCCGTAAACCTTCTGCCGTTTGTTCCATTCTGCCGCTGCCTTTCAACTGCCACCCCTCGAGGTTGGTATTTACATTGGATGCGCTTTCAAAAATGTCGGTTTCTCCTTTCTCCTTTAAAACTGCATTCTCTTCTTGGATCGCTGACGCCGCCCATGCCGAACCCGGAATGACGCTTGTCGCCAGCAACAAGGTCATCGTGATCGCAGACATCGTGCGCAGCAACACCGTATGTATGCCTTGCGATAATTTCATATATCCACCTCTTTTCGGTTTCTTTACCAAGCGTTATATTAGGAAGGAACAGCCCGAACAATCGGACTGTTCTCCTAATGACGAGCCTGTTTAGGATTGCGAATCTTGCCATGCCCGGATTCCCAGAGACAATGCCCCGCATAACCCAGACTGGGTGCCTAATAATGGGGGAACTATATAATTCTCGATATCATGTACAATTTCGTCGGCAAGCACATATCCGTTCAAATTACGCCTCACTTCTGCACGAATGAGGGGATACAGCTGGGCTTGCTGCATAACGCCGCCGCCCAGTATGATCTTCTCGGGGGAATTCGTCAGAATCAGTCCGGTTATGGACTGCGCTAAATAATAGGCTTCGATTTCCCAAGCCGGATGGTCTGTGGGCAGCAGATCACCTTTTAATCCCCATCGGGCTTCAAGTGCCGGACCAGCTGCCAATCCTTCCAAGCAATCGCCATGGTAAGGACAGGTTCCTCCAAACGCATCTTCGGGATGGCGTTTCACGGGAACATGCCCGCCTTCCGGATGTACCAATCCATGAACCAGCCGGCCTTCGGTATAAAGGCCGATCCCAAAACCTGTACCCACCGTATAATACGCGCAGCTGTTCAGCCCCTTGGCTGCTCCCCAAGTCGCCTCTCCCAAAGCAGCTGCATTGACATCCGTATCCCAGCCATAGGGAATATCCATATGCGACTTCATCTTACCGAGAACATTGATCTGCGACCATCCATGTTTCGGTGTTGACGTTACATACCCGTATGTCGGGCTGTCCAGCTTCAGATCGATGGGTCCAAACGACCCGATGCCGATGGCTTCTACCGCATGATCCTGGAAATAGGAAATGGCTCTGGATAATGTGCCTTCCGGCTGTCCTGTCGGAAAGCTGATGCGTTCCTCGACGATTCCGTCTTCATTTCCGATACCGCAGACAAATTTGGTGCCGCCCGCTTCCATTGCTCCAATACGCATAACGCCGAATCTCCTTATTACTCATTCATATTACTTTAGCTGGCCACCAGGTGAAGAAAACTCATAGACATGCAGGGACTCTATAACCTTCCGTTCATCATCGGCAAATACGGTTATTCCCGTTGAAGCAGGATCAGGATAAATCAAATCCGTGATCACCGCCTGCCCGCGATCCGCGAACAGTTCCACGGACGAACGATCCACGAAAATCCGCATCTCCAGCATAGAGCCCGATGTCTGAAGCAGGGCCGTATGTTTGCCCGGGAAATCCCTATGGAAATCCGCCTGCCCTGAACGGCTGCGATCCACGTAAACCTCGGCAGACCCCGCATCCCAACCGACCAAGGTCTCTTGCTCTAATCCTGTCCTTACTTTCAAACCAAGCGAAAATGCTGCATCAAAGCGGACAAGGATCTCGCAGCTCTCCAGCCGCACAGCGGCTAAACGGGCTGCAGCTTCATCCACAGCGATATCATGTAAGGAAAGCAACTCGGTGCGGTGGGCTTCCATTTCGCGAACCGGCTGCTGCGTTACCGTAACTTCGCCTTCCAGCGTCTCCAGCTTGAGTTCTCGCACCAAGGTCATGGCCCCCCTCCAATCATCCGTTGGCGTGAGGTTTGCGTATTTCCAATTGCTCATCCAGCCGATGAACAGCCTTCTGCCATCCGCTGCCGGAATGTCCGACCAGCTGACCCCGGCATAGTTATCTCTGCCGTAATCCAGCCACCGCACTTCACCTTTGGAGCGTTCATCCGGCATAAACGTTGTCCCGTCAAAGTCTCCAATGAAATATTGCGTCCTGGAGCCCTCGACGTAGGCCGGATCATCGCCAATGCTGACAAGCATGACCCATCGCACTCCACCGTCTTCCGTTGCAAGGGGGAACAGGTCCGGACATTCCCAGACTCCATCGTGAAATCCGATGCCCTCTCCAAACTCGCTGGCAAATACCCATTCCTTTAAGTTTGAAGATTGATAGAGACATACCGTCTGCCCGCATGCCACAATCATCACCCACTGCGATGACGGCTCATGCCAGAACACTTTGGGATCCCGAAAATCAACATAGCTGTCATGGCCAAGGACCGGATTGCCTTCATACTTCGTCCAGGTTCTTCCTTCGTCCTTGCTGTACGCCAGGCTTTGGTACTGAATCATTTGCTGTGCGCCCGGCACATCATGGTGGTGCGTGAAGATCGCCACAAGCCCGGGCCCTTCATCGAAAAATCCGCTGGTGTTGTTCCAGTCCACAACCGCACTGCCTGAGAAGATCGTGCCATGCTCATCCGGCGCTAACGCAATGGGGAGCTCTTCCCAGAAGACCAGATCCTTGCTGACCGCATGCCCCCAGTGCATGGGTCCCCATGTGGTGCCAAATGGGTGATGCTGATAAAACAAATGGTATTCCCCTTTAAAATAGACCATGCCGTTTGGATCATTCATCCAGTTCTTTTGGGGTGAAAAATGGTAAGCATTTCGATAGTTTTGCTGTTCCGTGTTCGTCATTTGTGATCTCCTTCATTATCGTTATCATGGGTTTACGGCCGTACTTCAACGATATGCATGAACGGCCGCTGCATTCCACACGGTTACTTCATGTTTCTGTCGTAACCCGTTTGTTTGATCGTCAGCCACTCCTGAAGTCCGAGTCGATCCAATTCCTTCAGATAAGCATCCCATTCCTGATCTGCTTTTCCATTCTGGTACCATTCGGTGCGCATTCTTTCCAGGTAAGGGAACAAGTCCGCTTCAATCGTGGATAAGCGATCCAACTCGTCGATGGAGAAGAACACTTTCGGGTATGTATTCTCCGCTTTCATGTGCGGTACCATGACGTCTTTCATGAGTTTGAGCCTCCACGCCGCATCATCCGGCATCGTGGTGTATTTTCCATAATACTCGTCCAGGATCGCAAGCGGCCCCGCGATGCTTGTTTTTTGTCTAAGCTCTACCGGAGCCGTGCCTTCAAGCGGAAGGTGCTTCAGCATCCCTTTGGCTTCATCCAGCTCAAAAATATTCTGCTGGGTGTCGTCGCCGTAAGTTCCCCAGTTGTTCTGAACCGATTGGAGCGGTTCATACATGGCATCAATCCATTTGGCCGTTTCTTCCAGCTTCTTGTTGTTGCTGGTAATGACCAATCTTCCCCGATCCAGGCCGATTCCGTTCGTCCTCGTTACATTGATCTCGCCGGTTGGCCCTGCAAGCGGCGGCATCAGGTCATACGTATCATTCATGCCCGTGATGTTGGCTTTATCCCACGTAAAATACATGCCGTACCGATGGTCTTTTCCCTTGGCCAGGTAGGTATTCCAATCCTGCTGGAATGCTTCGATGTCGATTAATCCCTCTTCATATAATTCGTTAATGAATGCTATGGCTTCCTTATACCCTTCCTCTGCAGCGGTGAACACCACCTTGCCGTCATCCGTAACAACGGTGTGATCCCAGTTCTCGCCCAAGCCGAATGAAGCAAACAGGAATGTCAGATCCTCCCCGCCCGGTTTATTAATGAAGGAAAGCGGTATTTCGTCAGCCTGCCCGTTGCCGTTCGGATCTTGGGTTTTGAACGCTTTTAATACGGTTTTCAGCTCTTCCGTCGTAGTTGGCATGTCCAGTCCCAAGGCGTCGAGCCACTCCACGTTAATCCAGGGGAAGTTATCCACCGATTGAATCCGCTCTTTCCCTGAGCCCAACTCCTCGATCCATGGGAAGGAATAAATATGCCCATCCGGCGCCGTAATCATGTTGACGTATTCCGGCGCCTCCTCCAGTACCTTTTTCAGATTGGGCATATGCTGTTCGATTAAATCCTCAACGGGAATGATGACTCCGTCCTTTGCCAGCTTCAGCAGATCATAATCTCCGTACCCCGCATCAAAGATGGCATCGGGCAAATCTCCGCTCGCTACGGCCAGATTGCGTTTTTCCGCAAATACATCGCTGGTATAATTCTTCCACTGGATGTGAATGCCCGTTTTCTCCTCCAGGCGCTTGTTGATCAGCTTCTCGTTAGGGTCAGCAGGCGCTAGCGGCGAACTTTGCGTCAGGACGTTCAGGGTGACTTTACCGTCCGGCGACTCATTTGAGGCTTCCCCGCCCTTGCCGCACCCGGACAAGAGCAGCACGGCCGCCAGAGCTGTCAGGGTTACCGCTTTTTTACGGTTATGTTTCTTGGATCTCTTCGTATTCATATCAATGGCCTCCCGAATCCTGTATTTGGATAACTATGTTGAAGGCGGCCCGCTATTTGAGAGAGCCTACCATAACACCTTTCTCGAAGTACTTTTGGAAGAACGGATACATAATCAATAGCGGAAGGCTGGATATCACGATCGCCGAATATTTAATCATTTCCGAGAGCCGTTTCAGCTCCGCCATCGCAAGCTGGTCGCTGATCATGCCCGGCGCAGCCTGGTTTTGTATGAGAATCGATCGCAGAACGAGCTGCAGCGGGTGCAGCTTGGGATCATCCAGATAGATCATGGCATCGAAGAATGCGTTCCACTGGCCCACGAAGGCATACAGCGCGAGCACAAAGATGATGGGCTTGGATAGCGGCAGTACGATCCGGACAAAGATTTTCATATCGGAAGCCCCATCCACATTGGCTGCCTCCTTCAATTCATTAGGCACCCCTTTGAAGAAGGTTCGGGACAAAATGATGTTCCATACATTCACCGCGCCGGGGATGATCACGGCCCATACCGTATTGAGCATGCCAAGCTCCCTTACAAGCAAATACGTAGGGATCAGTCCGCCTCCGAAAAAAATGGTGATAATGAACAACGTCATGAAAAAATGGCGTCCGGCCAGCCGGTTCTCCGAAAGTGCGTATCCCGCACAGACCGAAACCGTTACCGTGAGAAGCGCAAAGGCTGTCGAATACAAAACGGCATTGCCAAATCCGCGGAGCATCGCGGGATTGGACAGAATCATCTGATATCCTTCCAGGCTCCAATCGGAGATTTTAAAAGACAGTCCTTGATTCAGCAGAACGGTGGGATCCATGAACGAGGCCACCACAATGTAAACCAAGGGTACGACAACGACCAGTACGGCAAGCGTTAAAAAGATCGCATTTAATGACAACAGGAAACGGTCGAAGCGTGAATGTTTGACGGCCATGAGTATGACTCCTTTCCTAGTAGAGGCCTTCGCCTTCATTGAGTTTTCTGACAATAAAGTTCACCGTTACGAGCAAAATGACATTGATGACGGAGTTGAATAAACCAACGGCTGCCGAGTATGCATAATCGCCTGACTGCAATCCGACCTTGTACACATAGGTAGCGATAATCTCCGAAGTAGGAAGATTCATCGAGGTTTGCATCAGATAAGCTTTCTCAAAGCCTATGGACATAATGCCTCCTGCCGCCAGTATGAAGACGATTGCCATAATCGGCCTAATCGTAGGCAGATCGATATGTCGGATGCGCTGGAGTAAATTAGCTCCGTCCAGACTGGCCGCGTTATGCAGCTCCGGGTCCACATTCGCAAGAGCAGCCACATAGATGATGGAGGCCCATCCGGCACCCTGCCATATATCCGATAGAATATAGATCCACCTGAAGTATTCCGGCTGCGACATAAACATCAGCGGACTTCCCGTCATCCAAATGACCAATTGATTGATCGGCCCCGTCGGGGACAAGAAGATAAACAGCATCCCGACAATGACGACCACCGAGATGAAATTGGGCGCGTACAGAAACAGCTGAATATTTTTCTTGATTGCCGCTTTGCGAACCTGGTTTAACATAAGCGCAAGCAGGATCGGCACCGGAAAGCTAAAGATAAGACCAAAAAAACTCAATTTAAGCGTATTCATAAAAATGACGTCAAAATTTGGCGAGGCGATGAATTTTTCAAAATGCTTGAGCCCGACCCACTCGCTCCCGAGGATTCCTTTAATGGGGCTGAAATCCTTAAATGCAATAACGGCACCATACATCGGAACGTACTTGAAAATAAGGGTCAATATAAGTGCCGGAGCCAGCAGTATGTATAGAAAATAATTTTTCTTGATGAAAGCGAGCGTTCGCCCTGCGGAGCTCCGTCCCCTGATTACCCCTGCCCCCTGATTGGCTGGTTCCACTGAATGTCTCAAACCTGTTCCCCCGTTCTTTCTAGAGAAGTTTACATATTGCTTACAGAAAAGGCTTTCATTTTTCACTTATGTTGAATATCGCTTTTACAATTTATCAAATGATGTAACATCAGTCAATAGTATTTGTAAAAATAAATTTGTGCAATTGACAACACTATTTGTTCATTTATTTCCCCTTCCTGTCATAAAAATGAGCAGCACAAGCTGTTTTCCTTATAAAGTCGGAAGCTTTTATTATTTTTTCCTTGTTAGATGATGTTTCTGCCAATATAAATAAATGGAAACCAGAAATATAACTCAACCTCTTCTGTTTAAATGTTAAATAGATTGTGCATTTGTAAAGTTGAGGTTGCTATTTGGGCTAATCTATTATACATTTGATTTAAGATATTCAGAGGTCATTAGCGACTGGAAGAAACAGCGGACCTTCGTATGAACTTGATCATTTGAGGTGAAATCAGATACATGACGAAAGAAAAAGTCACAATTCAAGATATTGCCGATGCACTGGGGATCTCCAGAAACACGGCATCCAAGGCTCTGAACGGGAGCGAAAGTATTCCGGACGAGACGCGCAGCAAGGTTATCCGAAAAGCGATTGAACTGAAATACAAACAATTTGCTTTCATGGAGACGGACAATCTGCTGACCAAAAACCCGGGAAACATCGCTCTTCTGACGGCGAATCTTCCAAGCACCTCCCACTTTGGCTCGCGATTAATCAGTGGGCTTGAGAAACGAATCAGCGCGGAAGGATATAACCTGTCCATTCATATTGTCCGTGACATCGATCGAAGCTCTCGGACGCTGCCTAACAATTTTGAATCCTCCAAAGTGGATGGCATCATATGTATCGAGTTATTTGATATGGAATACAGCAAGGAGCTCACAAGCCTGGGCCTGCCTACCGTATTTATCGATTGTGCCGCTGACATGTTCTACCCGGACTTGCAGGCGGATTTGCTTCTGATGGAGAATGAACACAGCACCTGTCACATGACCAAGCGGCTCATTGAGCAGGGCAACGCGTCTTTGGGATTCATCGGGGACATCCAGCACTGCAAGAGCTTTAATGAACGCTGGGTGGGATTTAATCGGGCTTTGACCGAGATGGGGGTCCGGCTGGATCCGGAACAGTGTGTCCTAAACCCGGACCGTGAGTTTTTCTCCGAGTCCGACTGGATGGAGAAGCGGCTGAAACAGATGAAACAGTTGCCGTCCGCTTTTGTATGCGCCAATGATTTTATTGCGGTCAATGTGATGAAAGCTTTGAAGCATAGCCATATCGCCATCCCCGGCGACATTGCCGTATGCGGATTCGATAATGCGCCTGAATCGCGCATCGTTGAACCCCATTTATCAACGGTACATATCTATAGCGATGAAATGGGAATTGCTGCGGCTAACATGCTGTTGTCCCGGGTGAAAGAACCGGCACTGCCCTATCAAGTCACCCATATCCAAACCAAGCCGATCTTCAGGGCATCTACCGAAAAAACAGACTAGTTTTATCCTTTTTAAGAAAAAAGAACCGTTCAGCCGGTATTCGGCTGAACGGTTCTTTCGGTTTAATGGGGTTGGAGAGGCAGTGCATTCTCCCTTTAACGAATCAATAAGGCGATTCCATGGAATATCGCCCAAGCTTCCCTGCGCGAAGCTCACGCAGGAATAGGCTCGAGGCTTTTTCCAGATCGACTCTTCCGCCGCTTACGATACAGCCGCGTTTTCTTCCGATCGCCTCCATGACCGCGACGATTTCATCCGGGTTGTCCAGATCCGTCGGGCGCTCCTTCAGGTCAAAGCGCTCGCTCATCGTTTCCCAGTAATAGTTGGCGAAATATTTGATCGCAAAAAAGGCAATATCCTCTACGTTCAATATTTCCTCTTTGATGGCACCGGTTACCGCTAAGCGGTATCCTACATTCTGATCCTCGAACTTCGGCCACAGAATACCGGGGGTATCCAGCAATTCCATCTCACCGCCGGCAACCTTGATCCACTGTTGCCCTTTCGTGACGCCCGGACGGTCTCCCGTTTCCGCGATGTTACGGCCGGCAAGCCGGTTAATCAGCGTGGATTTGCCAACATTCGGTATGCCAACAATCAACACGCGCATCGCTCGCGGGTTCATGCCCTTGGCGATTTGTTTGTCGATCTTCTCTTTCAGCAGCAGCTTAATCTGGTTCGGAATATCCTTAACGCCTGTCCCCGTGGATGCATCAACGGGAAAAGCCGTCAGTCCGCCTTCTTTAAAATAGGCCTGCCATTGCCTTGTAACCTCAGGATCGGCCAAATCGGCTTTATTCATAATAACGAGCCGCGGCTTGCCCTGCAAAATCTCGTCAATCATCGGATTTCGGCTTGAGAGCGGAAGCCTCGCATCGATCAGTTCTATAACGGCATCGATCAGCTTCAGCTTCTCCTGAATTTGACGGCGCGCTTTGGTCATATGTCCAGGAAACCATTGTATTGTCAAACGTCGTCACCTCTACTTTGCTCTGCAAACTTTCATCGTTTCTATAGCGCCATGCGGCTGGCTAATGGTTGATGAGCCCTATGTCTTTAATCGGCCAGAAAATCAAGTCTGCTCGACCGATAATATCCCCCAAAGGAACATATCCTATCATTCGGGAGTCGGTACTGTTGGAGCGGTTATCCCCCATCACGAACACATGGCCCTCCGGGACAACGCCGTCCTGAACAAACGAGTTCGGAAAATCCGTGTTATTGTATAATCGATTTTCAGCATGGGCTTGATCAATTGCTTCCTGTATGTAGGTTTCATTCACAGGTTCCCCGTTGACAAGCACTTTATCGCCTTCCACTTTAACCGTATCACCGGCAACCGCGATCACGCGTTTAATGAAATCCCTTCCCTCGTCAGGAACATGGAACACGATAACTTCGCCACGCTCGGGTTTGCGGATATCATATAAAATCTCGTTGACGATCAGCTTCTGATTCGAAACAAAGTTAGGTTCCATCGATGGTCCCTGCACAATAAACGGTTTAAAGAGAAGCCAGCGAATGAGAACGACGAGAACCAGAGCAATGAGAAGAGCCTTCAGCCATTCTACAAGCTCGTTCTTAGCCTTTTTGGCGGGTTTCCCCACGTTGGTTTCAATGGCCTCCTGGTGTTGATCTTTCTCCATAATCCACCGTCCTTCCCTATAGATCGCTTTCGCATGATAACGATTTTTGGATATACAAAAGGGGCTTGTATATACGCACAAGCCCCCTTTTACCGCCGCCTTGTAATTAACGACGAATTTCTTTAATTCTCGCTGCTTTACCGCGCAGTTCACGAAGATAATAAAGCTTCGCACGACGCACTTTACCACGGCGAGCCACTTCGATTTTATCGATTTTAGGCGAGTTGATTGGGAAAGTTCTTTCCACACCAACACCGTAAGAAATTTTACGAACAGTAAAAGTCTCACTGATTCCGCCACCGCGACGTTTAATTACTACACCTTCAAACAACTGGATACGCTCACGAGTTCCCTCGATAACCTTAACGTGCACTTTTAAAGTATCACCAGGACGAAAGCTCGGAATATCTTTACGAAGTTGTTCTTGAGTAATCGCTTGAACGATATTCATCTAGGACTCCCTCCTCTCACACAGGTGTTCTTGCATCTTCCGGAAACTCTATGTATTTCCTTCATTATCCGCAGCGGACCACCGTATTCACAACAAAAGAAATAATAACATATTTTGCTGACTGAATCAAGTATTTTATCTTTACACCCTCTCTGTAAATCCGTTTAACGCTCACTGGTCTTTAAAAAACCACTTCCAGCATGAAGATCATGCCGGAAGCGGTTAGGCTGAACTTAATTTACGCTTTCTTTCGAGTCATGCAAGCCTTTGTGGCGCTTGCCATAGTATTCAAGGATGTCGTCTACCGTTTGGAATTGAACTTCAGTATGGTTTGTTTCTTCTATTTTTGCTTCCTGTTGTTGTCGATGTTCTGTCATGACAAGATGCCTCCCAGTAATCTCAAGTGTTTCTCCAGATACATATTACCCACTGAAGGAGACGATGCATCAACCATATTAAAAAAGTTGACATTAAAGTATACAATACTGGGCTATGAGCCAATTCTAAAGATAGAAATTCTTGCAGCGGTTTGCGGTGCTATTATCGATTTAGAGACCGGCGATAAATTATAAAGCCCAACGGTATTACCTGCACTTAAATTGATGACGGCAGATCCTGAAACTTCGGCGTTGGTTGAATTCGAGTTCATGTTCGCCGTATTTGTCGTATTACCGTTAACAACGATTCCGAAAGTATTAGGCGCTGTCGAACCAGTTTCCAGCGAAATCTGCCAGTCAAAGTAGTAGAAGCCAGCTGTCACGATGGTCAGCGTCGTGGTACCGTTAAAGGTTACACCTTGAAGTGTGCTTGTTGAAAAGGTAACCGGCGAGTTGGTGGCCACATTTTGTATGACTCCATTGCTGGCATAGATCACACTACCGCCCACGAGGGTAGTAGACCCGGTTGGACCCGTCGGGCCTACCGGACCTGTTGCTCCGGTTGGGCCGGTTGCTCCCGTGGCTCCCGTAACACCTGTCGCTCCTGTCGCTCCTGTTGCTCCCGTAGCTCCTGTTACTCCCGTTGCTCCTGTTACTCCCGTGGCTCCCGTTGCCCCCGTTGCTCCTCTTTCTCCTGTCGCTCCCGTGGCTCCTGTTACCCCGGTGGCTCCT
>NZ_AEXS01000048.1:0-32027 GCF_000204455.1 Paenibacillus sp. HGF5
TCTCGATCAGGTCGTCAATGCCCGTTCGTGAAGCATCCATTGCCGTGAATTCCACCACATCGCTGAATTGCCTCGCATAAGCCGTCATTTCACGCGCCCTTGCCACGACTTCCGGACGGCTCATGCGCAGCTGGTGGCGAAGATGGATGTCGGAAGAGGATATGAACAGGTGAATCCGCCTTCTGGCCGCATCCTGGGTTGCCTTGACGGCCGCATCAATATCCCCTTTTACCGCTCGCGCGAACCCGCAAATCTCCACCTGCTGCAGCTGCCTTGAAATGGCCTGCACAGCGGCGAACTCTCCGGGACTGGACACCGGAAACCCGGGCTCCATCACGTCAACGCCCAATTCCGCCAGCTTTCCGGCCAGCACAATCTTCTGCTCGGGCTGGAGACTTGCCCCTGGTGCCTGTTCTCCGTCCCGCAATGTCGTATCGAAAATTCGGATCGTTTTCTTGGATTCATTCATCTTCCGATATTCCTCCTTCGTTAGGGTACAACCCTGATTTTCATTCGATTGGATTCTGTTGTTCTATCCAACTGGTTATGTTCATGCACGTCCGCACGTCGACTTGCGTCCGCTTCCCACCCTGCTGCTGCCGGCAGCAAAAAAGCCCGCCATCTCTTGTATCATAAGAGACGACGGGCTAAAGACCCTCCGTGGTACCACTCTAATTGACACGCCATGCTGTGCAGCGATGCTGCCGCACGTACGTGTCCACTCACTGTCCATGATCTCCTCATGCCGGCCGGGTCATGAAGAGAAAGGACTTCCCGATGACGGAGGAACGCCGTAAGAGAGTCCTATCTGCATTCTTGGCAGCCGATCCGGATGGATCCAATCACCCCACCTGCAGACGTTCCCTCTTCCGCTCCCGGGCGAGATTCAAAGCTTGCTGTCGCTGCGTCGCACCAAAACCACAGCTCTCTGTAGACAGCTCCCTTCTACTGCTCCCGTTCATCGCGTTTATACGATATGCTGTTATGCAAATACCATGATATCCGGCTCCCCTTCACCGGGTAGCTTTGCCTCTTCAACATGGCTTCGTTGTTATATGCTTTCTGCCTGATCCGAGCCTCCCGCTGCCTAAGCATGCAAAAAAAGCCTGCCATCTCTTATGCAAGAGACGACAGGCTATCCTATCGCGGTACCACTCTTGTTGACTCTAATCCTAGGTCATTGCAAACCCGGACCTTAAAGCCCCCTCCATCGCCAAATCGCAAAGGATTTGTGCGCAGCCGTTCTCACGGAGGCCATCCCGTAGCAAGGTCAAACTCCGCAATTTCATCTATGCCTTAGAGGCATTTCAATGCGCGAGGTTCCCCTGCTCCGCTCCCAGGTGAGTTCAGGCTCCTGTCGTCTGCGTTGCACCTTCCCGCAGCTCTCTTCATCCAAGGTTCACCTTACTGGTCCTGTTCTTTGCGTTTCAACATTCTGGAATTTGATCATGATTATACGTTCTGGACAGAGACGTGTCAAGAAGCTTTAGCTTAATGTTCCGCCCAAAATTCCAGCGACATTTGAGGATCAGCCTTCATATCCAGCGGCGTAAAGCTCTCCCGCTTCCATTTCAAATGCGCCGCGGCCGCAATCATCGCTCCGTTATCGGTGCAATATTGAAATGGCGGGATCGTCAGCGGAATTCCTTCCTGCCCGCACCGATCGGACAATGCTTGACGAAGTCCGCGATTGGCGGCTACGCCCCCGCACAGCAGCAGCTGTTTGGCATCGTATGCTTTGACCGCGCGAACCGCCTTCTCCACAAGCACCTCCACGACGGATTCCTGAAAGCCCCGGGCTATCGCTTCCGTCCGAACGTCCTCTCCACGCATTTTGCTCTGATTGACGACATTTAATACAGCCGATTTCAAACCGCTGAAGCTAAAGTCATAAGAATCCGGCTCCAGCCATACGCGGGGAAGATCCACGACCTCCTCGGCTTCCAAGGCCATACGGTCGACATGAGGGCCTCCGGGATACGGGAAGCCAAGGGCCCTTGCCACCTTGTCGTACGCTTCGCCAACCGCATCATCCCGCGTCCTGCCGATTAACTCAAAGCTGCCCTCGTCTTTCATGTAGACCAGCTCGGTATGGCCGCCGGAAACAACCAGCGCCATGGAAGGATAGGAGATATCGCCCACAAAGCGGTTTGCGTAAATATGACCCGCAATATGATGCGTGCCGATCAGCGGCTTGCCCAGCGCAAAGGCCAGGCTTTTGGCAGCCATGACGCCCACGAGAAGCGCTCCGACCAAACCGGGACCCTGCGTGACGGCGATCGCCGACAAATCCTTCATTTCGATCCCGGCCTCGGCTACGGCCTGCTCAATAATTAACGTAATGCTCTCCACATGCTTGCGGGAGGCCACCTCGGGCACCACCCCGCCAAATGCTTTATGCGTTTCAATCTGGCTGGCAATGACGCTGGACAATACCTCGCAGCCATCCTTTACGACGGCAACCGAGGTTTCATCGCAGCTCGTTTCTATCGCCAATATGCAGCTGTGCTGCCGGTCTATTTTTTCATCCTTCATGATAGCCTTTGACTTCCTTCCTCGCCATCGTCCTCCCGATAAGGGGGCAGATCTGCCCACATGATGAGTGCGTCTTCCTGGTTATCGGAATAATACCCCTTCCGGACACCGGCTGGTTTAAACCCTTTTTTGATATATAAACGCTGGGCAACGTGATTGGACACCCGAACCTCGAGCGTCATTTTCTCCATCCCCATATAGGCAGCGGTCTTCATCAGTTCCGTCAGCAGCCGATCGCCCCACTTGCGTCCGCGATACTGCTCCAGCAGGGCAATATTCGTGACATGCGCTTCATCCACGATCGTCCACATGCCGGCATACCCTACGGTTCGGCCTTCGTATTCCATAATCATATAACGCGCAAAATGATTCAGTTTCAGCTCATTGTGAAAAGCTTCCTCGGTCCAGGGCACGGTAAACGCTTCGCGCTCCACCTTGAGAACCTCCGGTATATCCTCCAGGGTCATCAGCCGGAAGGACAAACCATCTTCACCGTCCGCCGGCTTCTTCTGCTCGTCCATAACGAATCCTACGCTCCCTTCACCGCTTGCGCAGCAGGTTCGCTTCCGCTTCGGAAAGCTGTGTATAATTGGGCACCAAGGTATGCACATCATCCGCTTCCCCGGCGAGTAATCTGGTTGCTCCCAGATACCCCATCCACCGGCCCTCCAGCGAGTACGGATGAATCCGGAGCCCGTCTCCAAACGACGGCTCCAGACCTCGGGCGGCCTCCGCATGAAGGTCCACTTCCCCGATAAACCATATGCAGACCGGGCGCTCCTCTTCAGGCAGCTTGCTGATTCGTTCCTTTATGGCTTCCACCCAGGTCTGCATCAGACGGATGCCGTCCGTCTCCATACGTACCGGCGCTTCCGCTTGGCGTTCGGATTCCGCAGCGAATAATGCCGTATACACCTGTCCCCGTCTGGCATCCAGCAGCGGAACGACCCAGTGGACTCCCTGTTCAGCCGCCGTCTCGCTCCATCCGGATTTCAAGCCCCCCCATGCCAAAGCATGCAGGCTGGATACCCCGACGACCGGAAGCTGATTAGCCCATGCCAATGTTTTGGCTGCGGTCACCGCTATGCGGATGCCCGTATAGGAGCCTGGCCCCAATCCTACGGCAATGCCGTCTACCTGGTCCATGCCGATGCCGGCTTCCGCAAGCGCCTGATCCATCACGGGGTGCAGGTGCACCGAGTGGTTGCGGTCCGCATTCGTGTTAACCTCCGACAGCAGCTTGTCCTGCTCCATCACGGATACCGCCAGCGAAGCCGTTGACGTATCCAGCGCCAAAAACCGCTGCTGCGGCTTTTTGTCATTGTTGTTCATTCGTGCTACCCCATTTTTCATTCAAATCCCGGCACCAATCGCCATAAGGCCCGCCCTGGCTTGAAAGCGTGATGATCCGGTTCGTTTCGCCCGTCGTTTCTAGCTGGATATGAAGATACTGCTCAGGCATAAGCTCGGTGATCAGGCTGCTCCATTCCACGAGACAAACCCCTTCACCATAAAAATATTCGTCCAGCCCAAGCTCATCCGCTTCATCGACCGACAAACGGTATACATCCATATGGTAGAGCGGCAGACGCCCCTCATATTCTTTAATAATGGTAAACGTCGGACTATTCACAACCCCGTTCACCCCAAGATGCCGTGCAAATTGTTGGGAGAATGCCGTTTTTCCTGCTCCAAGATCCCCGTCCAGACCGATGACGGTCCCCGGCTCCGCCCTCGCGGCCAGCCAAGCAGCAAGCTGCTCCGTCTCCTCCAGACTGCTTGAAGTCATTCGAAACCGGCCCTCCGTACGGCCATTATTCACTGATAACCCACCCTTTATTTAGTTTGCCCATATCTCAAAATACTTGATCTTCATTATATCGGTCCTCCCAATCCGCTGCAAGAACATGCGTTTTTCTGGATTGGCAGAGATGAAAAAAGAAAGGGTTACTCGAATTTCAAACACTGACACGATGTAGTCAAAGTTTAAGCACTATAGTGAAACCAACACCCGGAGGAACCATGATAAAAAACCATAGGAGGATGACAATGAACGGAACAAACCAACCGAATGCAATCTCTTCCTCAGAAACGACCATAACTCCCTTTCGCATTCAAATTCCGGAGGCGGACCTGATGGATCTTAAGGATCGTTTGGGCCGTACCCGCTGGCCTGATGATCTGGAGGATAACCACTGGGATTATGGGATGCCGCTTCCTTACTTGAAGAAGCTGTCCGCCTATTGGAAGGATTCGTACGATTGGCGTAAATATGAAACCATGTTAAATCAATTCCCACAATTTACGACCACGATCGATGGACAAAACATTCACTTCCTGCATGTTCGCTCACCTGAACCCGATGCGCTGCCTCTAATCGTTACCCATGGCTGGCCGGGATCGGTCGTGGAGTTTATGCATATGATTGAACCGCTCGCCAACCCAAGCAAGTACGGCGGAAATCCGTCCGATGCTTTCCATCTCGTTATTCCCTCCCTCCCGGGTTTCGGCTTCTCCGGGCACACAAAGGAACGGGGATGGAATATCGAGCGCGTGGCAAAAGCATGGGATGAACTTATGCGTCGACTGGGGTATGAACGTTATGGAGCTCAAGGAGGGGATACAGGGTGTATGGTTTCGGCTGAGCTTGGCCGGATTGCCGCAGGGCGTATCGTTGGCGTTCATTGCAATGGTTTGTCGGTGTTTCCGAGTGGCGATCCGGCTGAAACCGAGAACCTTACCGCTGCAGAGCAGCTGCGCTATGATGAATTAGCCGGAGGCGGCTTTGACGGGTCAGGCTATGCCATCTTGCAAGCGACCAGACCCCAGACACTATCCTACAGCTTAACGGATTCCCCGGTTGGCCAGCTAGCATGGATTGTAGAGAAGTTTAAGGAGTGGACCGATCCAACCGCTGGTCTTCCTGAAGAGGCGGTAGACCTTGATCTTCTTCTTACGAATGTCTCGATCTACTGGCTGACGGCAACAGCAGGCTCATCTGCAAGAATCTACAAAGAAAGCTCCGGCAATTGGGGAGCGCCGGCTCCGTATTCCTCGGTACCTACCGGCGTCGCGGTTTTCCCTAAGGACCTCTCGATCCGCAGTATGGTCAAGCGCCAATACAACATCGTGCACTGGTCGGAGTTCGACCGGGGCGGCCATTTCGCCGCATTGGAAGCTCCTGATCTGCTGATGGAGGATATCCAATTATTTTTCAGAGGGCTGCGTTAACGGCAAAATATAAGCAAAGCAAACACACCTTATCCGGTTTCCGACAGTACGGAACCCCGAACAAGGTGTGTTTTCATGCCATTTCAAGCTTCTGCAAGGAAGCTAAGCCCCTTTAAATCAGGCTATTCGCCTTCCTTCAGCCGGTCCACATTCACCGTCAGCGTATTGGTCGGACGGGAACCAACCTGAACGGTAGCCATCCCGTTCTGCGGATCGATCTGCTCGATCCAGACCGGCTCCCCTTCCAGGTTCACCTTATAGGTATCCTTGGAGTTAAAAATCTCCACGGCGCGCTGCATATCCATACGTTATGATCCTCCTTCTTCCGGTTCTCTTGGCGATTCGTCCACGACCTCCATCGTATCGGTGGTGGATGGGCCGATCAGTCCGTTATCCATCGTGACATTGCCTCCGCCAAGGCCTTCGTTAATCATCCGGTCAATATCGAACATGGTAGATTCCCGAGAGATCTCGCTCTCCTCCGAGGTCAGGCTGTTCCAATCCACCATGCCGCCGTTCACCGGTTCGGATGCGGAATGGTCCGAGGCTCTGTCCTTCTGTATCTCTTCCGACTTTTCGGTTTCTCTAGACTCCATCATGAAAAGATTACCTCCTTTTACAGGCAGCGTTCATCGTCAATATGCCACAAACAGGTTCTAATTATGCAATCCTGAGCTATAACTCATACTAGAGTCTTTTTTTGGGCACACTACTAGAGGTAGTTCCAAAATTTATCGTCGTTGTTTATAACGTTTACTACACGGTCATACCCAAAACATATTAGAACTTGATAGGAGGTTTCATAGAATGCATACGGTTTGGAAGGGCGCGATCAGCTTTGGTCTGGTGCACGTGCCGGTGAAGATGTTCTCGGCTACGGAAGACAAGGATATTTCGATGCGGTACATTCACAAAGAGTGCGGCAGCCCGCTCTCCTATATCCGCAAATGTCCGGTATGTGAAGAGGAGGTTGCCTGGGAAGAGATTACGAAGGGCTATGAGTACGAGAAGGGGAAATTCGTGTTGTTCGAAAAAGAGGAGCTGGAGCAGCTCGCCGAAGCGAACAGCAAAAACATCACCATTCTGGACTTTGTCGATCTGACCGAGATCGATCCGATCTACTTCCAGAAGACCTACTATCTCTCGCCGGATCAAGCAGGTGCCAATGCATATCGGCTGCTGCTGGAAGCGATGAAGCAGTCCGGCAAAATCGGCATCGCCAAAATCGCCATTCGCTCCAAGAGCAGTTTGGCTGCGATTCGCGTGCTGGATGAATGCCTGTCGATCGAGACGATTTTCTACCCGGATGAAATCCGGCCGATTTCGCAGGTCCCGAATTTGCCGGAGCGAACCGAGGTCAACGCCAAAGAGCTGGATATGGCCAAACTGCTGATTGACCAGTTGTCGACTCCCTTTGACCCTGAAAAATACACGGATGATTATCGCGAGCGCCTGCTGGATCTGATCAACAGCAAAGTGTCCGGCGAAGAGATCAAGATTGCCCCTGCCCGTCAGGAGACCAACGTCGTGGATCTGATGGCGGCCCTTCAGGCCAGCATCGAGGCAGTAAAGCCGATCGGAACGGACCCGGGCACCAAGCCGAAGCCGCGTAAACCGACCCGGAAGACCGCTGCCAAAGAGCCTGCAGCCAAGGTCAGCGGCGGGGAAGCTGACGCGGATGCACCGAAGCCGAAACGCCGGACGACCAAATCCAAGAAATCCGATTCCCCATCCTAAAGCCGCATGGGACAGATGCAAAATTTGCTGCCGAAAGAGCCGATGGCTCCGATCTCGACGGATCAGATTGCGACCGGCGAAGATTGGGGTTATCAGCTGAAATGGGATGGCGTACGCATTCTGGCCGGGCTTGACCAGAACCGCGTATCCCTGTATTCCCGCAAGCTGCTCGACAAAACATCCCTGTACCCCGAAATCGTTCAGGCTTTATCCGTCCTGCAGGATCGGCGTCTTCTCCTGGATGGCGAGGTCGTGTATTTTCATCCGGAGCTTGGCCGCCCCGTCTTTCAGAAGGTTCTTCAGCGGGAGCGTTCGCGTACGGTCAGTACGAGCGCTCCTCTGTTTACTTATGTGCTGTTCGATATCTTGGTGGATGGCGACGAAGACTTGCGCAAGCTGCCTTATCTGGAACGTCATCATCGTCTCAAGGAGACGGTTTCCGACATTCCGGGCCTGCTGACCGCCGATCTGTTTCTTGAAGGCGAACCGTTATGGGACTGGGCGGAACAGCGCGGTTGGGAGGGCATTGTCATGAAGCGCCTCTCCTCGCCTTACCGTGAGGGCAAAAAGCATCGGGATTGGTACAAAAAGAAAATTGCCGTGAACATGGCAGCCTCCGCCGTCGCCATGATCATCAGGGAAGGTCGCGTAGCCAGCCTCGTCATCGCAGGCGACGATGGGAACTACATCGGCCGTGCTTCCCTGGGGCTCAATGAGCAAACGAAGAAGAGGCTGCTGCAATATGCCGAAAGCCATCGTGCTGACGCGATATGGAGAACGCTCCATACCGACCTGAAGAAAGAACAGCTGGCCTGGCTTAGCCAGCCTCTATCAGTCCAGGTCACATTTCTCGAGTGGAGCCAGGATGGCATGATGCGCCATCCTAAACTCGTATCGATTGAGGGGGTGTAAACCATATGGCTCGTACCGTTAAAGGCACCCTGACGATCGAGGGGCAAGAGATTCAAATTACGAATCCCGACAAACCGCTGTGGCCGGAGGTCGGCATTACCAAGGCAATGTATTTGCAAAAGCTTGCGGCCATCTCACCTTTCTTGCTCCGGTACTGCCGGGGCAGGCTGCTCACGACCATCCGGTATCCGCACGGAGCCCAAGGCGAATCCTTCTACCAGAAAAATGCACCTGAGCCGCTGCCGCCCTTTGTTCAGACTTATGTGCACGAAAATATAAACTACGTGCTGCTCAACGGGCTGCCGGAGCTGCTCTGGCTGGGGAATCTGGCTGCGCTTGAGTTTCACCCTTCCCTGCATCTGGCAGGCAGCCATCTGCCCTGCGAATGGATGATCGATTTGGATCCCACGCTCCCGGAGGAGCCCCGGATTATGGAGGCGACGGCCATTGTAGGGGACGTGCTGAGCTCCCTGGGCCTGTCCTCCGTCCCGAAAACCTCGGGAGCGACCGGGGTGCAGATCATCGTTCCGATTCCGGAAGGCGTAACCTTCGATGAACTTCGAACGGTTGGCCAATTCGTGGGCCAGTACGTGACGGAGAAGTTCCCGAAGCTGTTCACCATCGAGCGGCTGAAGAAGAACCGCGGCGATAAAATCTACTTCGATTATCTTCAGCACTACAGCGGAAGGACGCTCGCCGCTCCTTATACCCCGCGGGCCCGGCGGCTCGGGACCGTCTCCACGCCGCTCACTTGGGACGAAGTCCGCCAGGACGTTTCTCCCACGGAGTTTCACCTGCTAAACATCGAAGAACGGCTGAGGGAAAAGGGCGACCTGCTGCAGACCCTGCCGCCCCAACCGATCGAGAATGTCATCCGGCATCTGTTGCCAAAGGGTAAGGCAGCGTCAAAAAGGAAAGGATAGCTGCTCAACATCGGGAGTAAGCTCCTCTCCGGAAACCGGGGCCGCCGGTTGAGGAAGCTTCCTTGGACGTACAGGAGCAGCCCATTCCCTCGCAGGGTGATCGTTGGCCCCTTCATCCGATGTATCGTTCTCCGAGGCTGCAATCGGTCCGGACCGGTTGACGGCAGCAGGTGCCCCCATGGTCAATCCGCTCATCCCATATTCGTTCAACAGCCTGGACGCCATCGACTTGAAGGAACGAACGTAATGCTCTTCCGCATAAGCGCCTTGCCCATATAACTCGCGGTAGGATTGAACCACCTCGGGGAAGTGGTGTTTCAGCGTTTCGAGGTACCATTTCTTCACGTCGCGCGACAGTCTTAGCAAGGAGATCATCGCAAAGGAAACGCCTCTTTCCTTTGCCTGGGACAAGAGCTCCTTCAGTTCCGGCTCCTCGTCCGTCAAAAAGGGCAGAACAGGCGCCACAAACAAGCCTGTTCTAATGCCAGCAGCCGATAACCTGTGGATTGCATCAAGCCTGGCCTCCGGATGAGGCGATGCCGGCTCCAGCTTCCGGATGACGTCCCCGCTCAGCGTGTTGAGACTTATGTTGACGGACACGTTCTCCATCCGGGTCAAGATATCCAAATCCCTCAATACGAGCGGAGAACGCGTCGTGATGCTGGTAGAAATGCGGTATTTAGCGAGCAGCTTCAGACATTCCCTCGTAAGGGTCTCCTTGCCCTCGATCGGCTGGTACGGGTCGGTTGCCGTTCCGATCGTCACCTGTCCGATCGATCTCCGCATCGCTTCAATATCATAGTTAAACTTCCTCGCAGCGCTCGACAGCTGCTTCTCCAGCGCTTCCGCCGCATTCGACTTCATAAAAATATGGTGCTGAAACTCGTCTTCCGCTCCCATCCCGATAAACGATTGAAATGCGCGGGCATAGCAAAAGCTGCAGCCATGTCCGCAGCCTCGATACGGATTGATGGACCAATCGAAGGGCATCCGTTCTTCCTTCACTCGGTTTAATGTTTGCTTGGTGGTTATGCGTTCATATTGCGTGCGAGCCATTCCGCTTCCTCCTCCCTGAACCTGCCATGATCTAGATCATTATCATTCATTTTAACAAACATATGTTCTTATTATAAGTGGGTTTTACTGGATTTACAAATCATGATTCCATGAATGCTTCATGATGACCGGATTGAAATCGGTCCAAGTACTCTTTATAATAAATAGATATCAAGTGATATATATTGAATGTTCTACATATAAATAACCTAAGGAGCTGTAGACATCATGGCACCAAAAACGAAGTTTACCAAACAAGATATCGTGGTAGCCGCATTCGACATTGCCAAAACGGATGGCATCGAGTCCATTACGATCCGAAAAGTAGCCGAACGTCTCGGCAGCTCCATCGCGCCGATCTATGTCAATTTCAACGACGTCCAGGAACTGCTTCAGCAGGTGGTCGAAAGAGCCTTGCAAGTGGCCAGAGGCATGATCATGGAGGAGCAATCCGGACAGCCCTTCCGGGATATCGGCATGGCAAGTCTCCGCTTTGCCAAGGAATATCCCGTGCTTTATCGGGATCTCATGATGAAGGACAATCCCCATATGAAGAATACGCCGGAACAACTGGGCGAGGTTATCGGGCTGATGAGGCAGGATCCGGAGCTCGCGGAATTTTCGGATCAGGAGCTGCAATCTATTTTATTGAACATGCAGGTGTTTCAGACAGGTCTCTGCGTCATGGTGGCAAACGATCTGTTCACGAAGAACGTGGATGACGAACAGATGATGAATATGATGGACGAAGCCGCTGAAGCGTTCATACGTGCCGCGCATGCTCGGAAACTTGAGAGGAACTGAGTCTAACTAAAGGAACGAAAAATTACGGTTTGCGGGAGGTAGGACGGGAATGGGAACAACCCTGAAGCAAGCGGTTCTGGATGCATGTGTGACTCAAACCGCCAATAAAAGAAATGTGTTTAGCACGGTGATGTGCGTCGAGGACCAGGAGCGGTCATTGTCCATAGTCAGCAGCGGAGGTGATATGCGGCCTGACGACCGCTATTTCATTGCCAGCGTGACCAAGTTGTACGTGACTGCCGTACTCTTGAAATTACGCGCGGAGCGGCGGCTCGAGCTCCATGATCCCATTGGCAAGCACCTGCCCGAAGAGATTATGACCGGGCTCCACAGGTTTAAGAACCGGGATTACGGCGAAGAAATCACCATCCAGCATTTGATGTCCAATACGTCCGGCATCCCGGACTATTTCTCGGGGACCGTTTTCTCGAATCTGATCGCCGGGAAGGATCAAGCCTGGAGCCTGGACCAAGTCCTGGCCGCGGCCAAAAGGAAATCGCCAAAATTCAAACCGGGGCAGAAGAAAAAAGCCCAATATTCCGACACCAACTATCGTCTGCTTGGCCAAATCATCGAGCATGTCAAGGGCGAAACCATACAGGCCGTATTCCAGGAATACATCTTCGACAAGCTCAAGCTGACGCAAACCTATTTTTATCATGACCCGGAGGATGCGTCCCCCATTCCGTTCCATTACAAGCAGAAGCGACTGGACCTTCCCTTGTATATGGCATCAGTCGGTGCGGAGGGCGGGATCGTCTCCACGGCAAGGGAAACGATGACGTTTCTGCGGTCCTTTTTTAACGGGGATTTGTTTCCGCTGGGTGATTTGAGGGAGCTCCAGAGGCAGTGGAACTTCCTGTTTGCTCCCGGCCCCTTCTTCTATGGCATCGGCATTTCAAGACAGCCGCTATCTCCTTTCAGTCTGGGTCGCGGACTCATCGGCCACTGGGGCCAATCCGGGGCATTTGCCTTCCATCACCCGGAGTCGGGCCTCTATTTCACCGGAACCGTGAACCAGGCCGTCGGTCAATCCGCCGCCGTCCAGGCCATGTCGCGAATCATTCGTCATTATGTGCGCGAGAAGAAGGCGCTGCGCCTGCAAGCCGATACTCTTTAAACAAAAAATGGCTCCACCCGCGCTAACTCTCGCACCGGGTGGAGCCTGAAATGATTGTATTAATGGATTGCCTTTTTCTTAAAGCGGCCGCCCTTCACATCATGGATGTTGCCGACGGCGACGAAGGCCTGGGAGTCCCAGTCTTCCACAATGGATTTGAGCTTTGCTTCTTCCAAGCGAGTGATAACCACAAAGATAACCTTCTTGCTGTCTCCGGAATAAGCGCCCTCGCCTTCGAGGTAGGTTACGCCGCGTCCCAAACGCTGAGTCAGCGCATCACCGATCTCCTTATGCTTATCACTGATAATCCAAACCGATTTGGATTGATCAATGCCTTCAATCGTAATATCGATCAATTTAAACGCAAGGTAATACGCAATCAGCGAGTACATGGCATGGTCCCAGCCGAAAATGAAACCTGCGCTGCCTAGAATGAATACGTTGATGAACATCACGATTTCGCCGACGGAGAACGGCGTTCTCTTGTTGATCAGAATGGCCACGATTTCCGTGCCGTCCAAGGAACCGCCGGACCGGATAACAAGGCCGACCCCGATTCCGAGAAGCACGCCGCCGAACACGGCCGCAAGCAGCGGATCGATCGTGATCGGATCGACGGGATGCAGGAAATAAGTGCCGATGGACATGACCAATACGGCGAACAGCGTGGATAATGCAAAGGTTTTTCCGATCTGTTTATATCCCATAAACAAAAACGGAAGGTTGAACAAAGTCAGGAATACACCCAGCGGAATATCGGTGATATGGGAAACCATAATCGAGATTCCGGTAATCCCTCCGTCGATAATCTTGTTCGGCACCAGAAAGATTTCCAGCCCTACTGCCATCAAAATCGCGCCGAAAGTTAAGAACACCAGACGGCGGAGAAGCTTCAAGGTCGCTGAGCCTGCCTTGGGATTCTCCGGCTTCTGCTGCTCCGCTTTCACTTGCGCCAGAATCTTCACATCACTTGACATAAATCTCCCCCGTTCAACTTTATGAAACCAAGCTAATATATATTTATAAGTGGATCCTATATAAATATTCTATCATATAAATAAAAGCGGGACATAGATTTTTCGCAGTTTATCCTGCTTTTTACTCGGATTTCCGTCATTCTCACATCTCATGTAAAATATTACTTTTACAGCAATGGCGACAGCATCCTGCACATAATTTCGGCCGCTTTCTGCCATCTTCCGCGCTGACGGAACACCTCCGCATCAATAAGCCTGCTATGTTGCAGATCCTCCTTAAAATCCGAAACCAACCGCTCAATAGGCAGCCGATCGAACAGTACGGCCGTCAGCTCGAAGTTACAGAAGAAACTCCGCATATCCATATTCGCCGTACCGACCGAACCGAGAAGCTCGTCCACAATGAGCACCTTGGCATGGATGAACCCTTTTTCATACTCGTAGAACTTGACTCCTGCTGCCAGCAGCTCTTCCACGTAGGACAAGCTTGCCATCTTGACGAGGCGGGAATCGGCGTGATCCGGAATAATGATCCGTACGTCCACGCCGCTCACCGCAGCCGTCTTCAGGGCTTCATAAATTCCTTCATCGGGAATGAAATACGGCGAGGTGATCCATATCCGTTCTTTGGCCACGGAAATCGCCCCGAAGCACATTTCCTGAATGGCATTCCAGTTCAGATCCGGTCCGCTGCTCAATATCTGGACTTGCTCCTCCCCGGTGCATTGATGCTCCGGAAACAGCCCGAAATCCGCAATGCGCTCCCCGGACGCGAGCTTCCAATCGTGCAGAAACACATTTTGCAGAAAATAGACCGCATCCCCCTTTACTTCCAGATGCGTGTCGCGCCAGTAGCCCATATTCGGATATTCGCCGAGATAATCGTCCCCGACGTTAATGCCGCCCAGAAAACCGATCGTGCCGTCCACGACGACGATTTTGCGGTGGTTCCGGTAATTGATTCTGCGGCTGAACATCGAGACCATTGCGGGCAGGAAGAAATAGAACTCCACTCCCGATTCTTTGAAGCGTTGAATGAACGTTTTCTTGAGTTTATAACTGCCCAGCCCGTCACAAACCAGGCGCACCTTGACGCCTTCCTGCGCTTTTCGGATCATGACGTCCTGAAACTTCGTGCCGATCCGGTCATGACGAAAAATGTAAAATTCCACGTGAATGTGATCCTTGGCCTCCTCCATTGCGTTCAGCATGGCCTCGTACGTCTCTTCCCCATCGGTCAACACCCGGCTTTGATTACAGCCCGTGATGGGACTCTCCGACAAGTGATTGAGCAGATTGAACAAACGGTCATTATGATGAAAGCCGGGATTGTTCATATCTCCTTTTCTTCGGACGACCGCCGCCCGATCCCACAAATGTGCCCTGATTTCCTGAAACAAACGGGAACCCCGCTTGCGAATCTTCAATCGCTTCTGATAATCCTGCGCCACAAAGAAATAGAGTACAAACCCGATAAAGGGGAGGCAAAATAAAATAAACAGCCATGCCACGGCCTTGGACGGATTTCGAAACTCAAGCAGCAGCACCGCAACCATCTGCAAAATAAAAGTAATAAGTGCAACCAGAAGCCACACCATATCGGCAGCCTCCTCACGATAAATAATATATTGAGCAGCCCTTTGTCAAAACGTTTGAAATGAAAGAAAAGCAATTAACTACACTACATCATTGACCAATTCCATATGTATTTATTCAATTACCCAATGCGGCGCCATACTGAATAAGTTCTCTTATCTAATAATTTTTGACATGTTCTTCGAAAGAATAGAATACATACTAGATAAGGAGTTGGCCAAGTCTAGCGGGTACCCTTGTGAACCATAAATAATGCATGGAAGGGAGATGCCATGAAAACCGCACACCGTAAACAACGCTTAACCTTGCTGGTGCTTCGGGATGCCCAGCATTCAGTCAAACAGGTCCATCTATCCAAACCTTTGATGATAGCGGTGCCCGCGGCCGCTATTTTGTCCATCGCCGGACTGATCGTTTCCCTCCAAATCCAGTCGGCTCAGACCATCTCGGGGCTGGAGCAGCAGCTGACGCTGAAAAGCCTGGAAGCCTTAAAGATGGAAGTGACGGTCACCGATAAGGATGAAGCCATCGAACGCCTAAATAAAGCGATCATTCAGCTATCGGGTGAAGCAGAGCAAACGAAGGTCCAGATGGAGCGCGTTCAGCAGCTGGAGCAGGAGCTTCAGCAGTTTATTGAGAAGCACGGCAGCCTGTCCGGCCAGACCTCCTCCATCGCTGACGAGGATAAGCAGCATGTCGGCGGTGAATTCATTGCCGTTCATGAGAATGAAATGTTAAACCTCGCCAGGGAGACCCAGGATGATTTCGAGAACATGCAGCAGTTGATTTCACGCATGGAGCAGCATATTCCGCGTACGCTGGATCAGGCCCAGGAAACCCAGGAAAGGCGTGAGGGCACGCCTTCATTATGGCCAACCACCTCCAAGCGGCTCACCTCGAATTTTGGTTATCGAAGCGATCCTTTTACCGGCCGCTCGGCCTATCATGCCGGCATCGATATTGCCGGGAAAACCGGCGATCCTATCTATGCCGCAGGCGCCGGCGAGGTAACGGCAGCGGAACGCAGCGGGGCGCGGGGGCTGTATATCGTCATCAGGCATCCGAATGGTCTGGAGACGTGGTACATGCATCTGGACAGCCTGGACGTGTCGGCTGGCGATCATGTCGAGCAGGGCGAAACGATTGGCAAGCTGGGCTCCTCCGGGCGAAGCACGGGCCCTCACCTTCATTTCCAGGTCGTCAAAAACAATCAGACGATTGACCCTTTGCCTTATCTGCAATAAGCACACCATCCATTTTCGAATAGGAGGCATGACATATGAAGAAGAAAAACAAGAAAAAACGGGCGTCAGAGCGGACCGATACGCTGATCGGGCCAGGAAGCGAAGTGGAGGGCGTACTGCAATGCGAGGATGACCTGAGGATCGACGGCCGCTTTAACGGCTCCATCGAAAGCCAAGGCTGCGTCACCATAGGCGAAGCCGCGATTGCCCGCTCCAATATTTCCGCTCGGGAAGTCATCGTGGCCGGCAAGGTCTATGGAGATGTGACGGCGGAAAATAAACTGACGATTACGACAACGGGGCAAATGTACGGGGATGTTCACGCCGCTTCCCTTATCGTTATGGAGGGCGGGCTTCTTCACGGGGCAAGCCGGATGGATCAGCAGACCTCTACTCAGGAAGACTCGAAACCCACTGACGCCGCACTGCCCCTTCAGCGTCCGGAAGCAGGTTAACCCGGCGTATGGACGACCACCCGAATTCGAACACGATATCCGCTTCGGCCGGATCCTGCAGCCGACACAATCAAAGAGCCCCTTCTCATCCATGTGATCCACACGGCGGAAGGAGCTCTTTTCTCATCGCTATGAATTATGCTGCTACGTCTCTCTTGGTGAAGGCCAGCCACGAGACCAGCATGAACAGTAAGCAATAGACGGCCAAAATCGCTACAGAAAAGCCAAGCCCCACGCCTCCCGGCCCGACGGGCGAGCTGATGTACCCGCTCAGATCGGTGTGAAGAAAGAGCAAATACTTCGCCCATACAAACCGCTCCGGGTTAAAGATAAAACCGAAGATATCCTTCGTGAACAGGACCAGCAGCGATAATCCAATCGCAAGCCCGCCTGAACGGAATACCGTGGAGAGCATAAACGCAATCAGCGAAATGACAAACACCTGGATCGTATCCGTCAGCAGGAGCAAGAGGGAATTGCTCATGGGCGATCCATCAAATCCGTCCGAGAATCCGGCATTGCCGGAGAACAGCAGCATCGAGACAGCGATGCCCACCACCATGGTGATTCCCGCACAGAGCAGCCCGAACAGACACAAGGCGGCGAATTTGGATAACAGAATCTTCCCCCGGCTCCACGGCCGGATCAGCAGCAATTTGATGGTGCCCCCGCTAAATTCCCCGGCCACGATATCCGCAGCGATGACAACCGTGAAGATCGCGCTCAGGTATATGGTGAAACTCTCCGTCCAAGTGAACACGGTCCAGACATCCATCGGCGCATCCGTCAAGTACAGCATGACAGGCATGGCCGCATTAAATAAGACAAGTATGCCCAGCATGACCCATGTCCGCACGCGGTAGTAAATTTTCATATTCTCATTGGCAACAAGACGGGTAAAGTTATTCAACAAGAGATCCCCCTCCCGTCATTTCCAAAAATTGATCCTCCAGCGACCGGGTAACCGGCTGTATGGCATATACGCGTATGCCCGCTTCGACCAATGCCGCATTGATGTCCGCAATCATATCCCGGTCACCGCGAACAAGGACGCGATGCTCCCGGGCTATCGCCTGGTAGTCCTGAAGGAGCGCTGCGGCGGCATCCGCGTCGCTGACGGTAAATGCCGTCTCTTCAAACATCCGCTCTCCCCCGTCCGTGCGAAGCTGCCGGATATCGACCAGCTTGCCGTGACGGATGATACCGACGGTATCGCACATCAGCTCCATTTCCGACAGCAGATGGCTGGATACGAATACGGTGGTCCCTTCCTCCTGCGTCAAACGCCGCAAATAATCACGCAGCTCCCGAATGCCCTGCGGGTCCAAGCCGTTCGTAGGCTCGTCCAGGATCAGAAGTTTGGGCCGGTGCAGCAGCGCCTGTGCCACCCCGAGCCGTTGGCGCATCCCCAGCGAATAAGTCTGCACCTTCTCATGGATTCGGTTCCCGAGCCCGACGAGTTCCACCACTTCGTCGATACGCTCCTTCGTAACCCCCTGCATCATGCGTGCAAAATGCTTCAAATTATTGTAACCGGATAGAAACTTGTACATTTCCGGATTCTCGACGATCGCCCCGATCTGGGCAGCAGCCTGCTCATAATTTTTCCGAATGCTGTATCCCCCGATGGTTATATCCCCTTGGGTAATGGACATCAGCCCGACCATCATGCGGATGGTTGTCGTCTTGCCTGCCCCGTTCGGCCCAAGGAATCCGAAGATTTGTCCAGGTGCGATATCAAAGGTCACATCATCTACCAGAACCTTCGACGATATTTTCTTCGTAACCCCGAGCAGTCTTACCAGCGGTTCCTGCTTCATGTGAATTCTCCTTTGCTCCTAACGAAACAAGTTCAATATTCCCCATTATACACAATACCAGGCATGAGTCTAATAGACTCCGCTCCAAGCCGTCTGAATCAGCCAATCATTCAAAGGTCCTGCGCCATGTAAAATAGCTCATTAGATGCAGCCGTTTTGCACTTTCCACATATGCCCATAGGCATATCGTATCGATAAAAACCGGTTTTAAACACGCTGACTCCCTCGATCATCGACACGATCCGACGACAACATATACAGTACATTTTCAGTTCATTTTCCATGAATGTTCCACTCCCAATAAGAAATGGCTTGATATAATGGTTGTTGATACAGAATGTATCCTAATAAATTTGCACTCTTTTGTCAAACGAAAACATAAATATTTCTTGGTATTTAAGGACAATTAGGTGAATTGGCATCACTCCAACCGATGCTTGATCATATTTTGTATGAGGATAACATTCCGACAGATGGGAGGGTACGAAAATGCCTGTATTGAACAGTCAAGCCAATGTGAAAAATTTCGGTGCAAAAGGTGATGGCGTTTCAGATGATACGTTAGCCTTCCAACAAGCGATCCAAGCGTGTGCCTCCGGTGCATATTCCGTCATCTATATGCCTAAAGGCCGATATCGCATAACGCAAACCTTGGTATTACCGAAACAGGAAAGGCCCAACACCAACGCCACGCAAGGAATTGGACTTACCATCTACGGGGACGGAATGTATGACAGCGGTATTATTTATACGGGAACAGACTTTGCCCTATACAGTGATAAAGACATGGCCGAGACTATCTTATTTAGGGATTTTTATATTAACCACGCTGCGGGTGGAGGCATCTATCTGCCGCAGGGCGCACACCAAATGTTTGAGCGTTTCTTCTCAAGCGCATGCGGTGAAGGAAAATTCGGAGTTTATATTCAGGGGATGCGAAGCGGGACGAATCCCACCTCGGGCTATGGAGGCTATATGATCTCGTTTCGCGATTGCCGTTTCTGGCAGGAGACGGGTTACTTGGGTACGGGCTTAAAGTTAGAGGATATTGTGTTGTGCACAACGATTGATAGCTGTTTCTTCTCCAGGTCTGTGCGAAATTACCCCCATCTGGAAATTGTGAATTCGGACAGCATTCATATAACCTCAACGGCGTTTGAGAGAAGCGAACAAACCGTCCCCCCTGCTTCTCCTGCAGAGGGACGCACCGAGGAAGATGTCATGAGGGATGCGATTGCGGCGAATCAAGTGATGACCGCCCCACTCATCAAGCTGGATAATGCCCGTGCCGTTTCGATCGAAGAATGCCACGCGGAAGCGACCTATGAGAGCTTTGTGGGAATTTACGGACATACGTCAGGCGTGTGGATTGACGGATGCCGTCTGGATCACTACGCGATCACGGATTACAATCCCAATAAAGGATACATCGTCACCGTAGATCCGGGTTCTACGGCATCGCAGGATATCATCCTCGGACCGCGTAACTACCGGATTCAAGCCAATCATCCCAATACGACACACGGCACGCTTATCAAGGACCCTGTCGGCTGCGTAGTTGTCGAGAATATCGCGGACCGGACATCATTTCGGGATGCGTTCTATTTAACGGAACGACGTACCGTACCTTATATCGGCTCCTCTGGCCATAACCTGCTTCGAAACCCGTCTCTCAGCGCCATGTTTACGAATGATGTCCCGTATTCCGTCGAACCTGACCCGGATTTTGCCTTTAAACAAGCGGCTCCATCCGGCTGTATCGTCACCCAAAGTTCGACCGGCTCAAAGACCAAGCTCCGTATGAGAACCGTAGAACGTCTGCATAAGCATGAATATTACACCTTCGTGCTGTCTGGCACGAACCTGTCGGGGAAATCAACGCCGCTATTTATTGATATCGGCGGGGACACCAACGATCTGACTCTTATTCTTCCTTCCGGCTCCGAACGATTTACCATTACGAAAACGTTCAAGAAATACTACACGGACATCGTCGACCTCGTGGTATACGAGCCGCTTAATCTCCAAGTCCATTCGATATTCGTGCTGCCGAATCTGGTAAATAACATTCCTTACGGGGAGGAAACGATCGCAAGTTCGGCTGTCTTTACCGAATTGGTTCGCTCCAGCAGCATGATCCTCAGTCCGTTGCCTGCGATACCGGCTGCTTCTGCTGCCCACCGCGGCCGAATCATCATGGTTGAGGACAGTAACGGGGTAGATTCGCTGTATATTTGCAAACAGCGTTCAAAAGGCGTCCATTCCTGGATCAAGTTAGGATAATCGATGCGATGGTCATGATGCAATACAACACAGAGAGGGTGAAGACTTAACGTCTTCCCCTCTTTTCGTGCCCGCTATTTCATTGTCAGAGCCATAAAGCATCCATGTACTCATCGTCTCATTCGTTTCGATCCATATGCTCTTTAAGCAGTTGATGGATACGCTGGCGTTCCTTCTCGCTCACTTGATAATACCAGACACCGTCGATCTTCTGCCCGCCTCCCTGAATTTCGATCTGTTTGATGGTTTTCATGTCCTGGCGATAGTCGGTTACAAACGTCTTCATTTCATCAAATCGGACGTCTGTCTTGACGCTTGACCCGACCTCCTTAAGCAAAGCTTCAAGCTTGAAGACCGTTGACACGTCAAGCGCGCTGTTCAACACTTCTTTCACGATTTGACGCTGCCTGGAGTTCCTGCCTAAATCGCCGCGGGGATCCTCGTAACGCATCCGAGAAAAAGCCAATGCTTCCCGGCCGTTCAAATGCAGCTGTCCCTTGGCAAAATGATGGCCCTCATAATCAAATGCCAACGCGTTATCAATATCGACTCCGCCAAGCGCGTCTATGATGTTCGCAAAGCCCTCCATGTTGACTTTAACGTAATAATTCACCGGAAATCGGAGCCATTCCTCAACGGTCCGAACGGACATTTGGATGCCTCCGAACGCGTAGGCATGATTGATTTTATCCTCCGTGCCGTGGTCCGCGATGACTGTACGAGTATCTCGTGGAATGTTAAACATCAGGATCGACTGTTTCGACGGATTGACGGACAGCATAATCATCGCGTCCGACCTTCCCCGGTCATTCGGGCGTTCGTCTACTCCCAGCACAAGCACCGTAAAGGGCTCACGCCGATCAATATCCGCCGTCTGGATTTCCTGCAGGATGGGATCGGCTGTTATAAAAGCGGGAGGCGATGAGGGTTCCCGCTGCTCATAAATTTGTTCAGCCGTCGCTTTGACGGACTGGTACACATACACACCGTAACCGCCTGCCAGCACGGTCAGACTCAAGAGCGCTCCCGCCGTAATCTTCAGCCATTTTTTCATGCCTCGTCATCCTTTCCGGTCTAACACTTCCCTCGGCCTCGATTTCATAGACCTCCAATATGTATATGCACTGACCAGCGTTATTCCGGCCAATGCGGCAATCGAATCCAGGACAACATCCTGTGCCTTAAAGATGCGGTACCCCGATGTGCTTTGATGCAGCTCGTCGCTAACGGCATACAACGCGCACAAGCACCATGACACAGGTATGACTATGCTAGCCCTGATTCGCAGCAAATTCGTCAACAGCAGCAGCAACAGGCCACCAAGGACGAAGTATTCCCCGATGTGGGCTGCCTTTCGGATAAAAAATTCAACGAAACCAGGCACACCCTTGGCATCGATGCTGACGATCTCTCCGGCATAAGTAAACGAAACCCATGAAAACCAATGTTCAATCGCCGCCTCTGGCAAGTGTTCCTGCAGCCACGGCCTTAGATCCTGCTGCTGGTACGACTGGGAGGAGAAGAAAAAAATGATGCTCATCCAAACGAAAACAATGACGATGATAAACAGGAGCCTCCTGCTCCTGTAGCTGCTTCTGTTTCTGCCCACGGCATTCTCCCCCGTCATGAAATTACCTTTGTCCTTAGACGAACTGGGTCATCTCTTCCCATTGAAAGGTTAACCGGATCGTATCCTCCTCTGATACTTCGGTACCGGATTGAACCTCTATGAATTCAAGATCTTCAAGCGCGCGAATCCCATGCAAGGTGCCGGCGGGTATTTTGAGCACATCCCCAGCCTGAACGGACTTTACCTGGTCTTGAATGCAAACTTCACCTGTACCGCTGGTGATCGTCCAGTATTCTTCGCGATGCAGATGATAATGATAGCTGGAGTTCTTTCCTGCATCAATCCGAATCCGCTTGGTAAGAACCTCATGTCCGTTCTTATGCTTTTGCAGATCGAGTACACGGTACCATCCCCAGCGGCGTTCCTCATACATGGGCCGTTGTTCGATATGGGAAATAAATTCCTTCAACCGCGGGCTGGATGATTTCTCCGTAACCAGAATGCCGTCTGCGCCAGTGGCTACCACGACATTGGAGAGTCCCAGCACCGCTACCGGAATATCCAGTTCATTAATCAAATGGGTGTTGTAGCAATCGTCGCTGATGGTCCCTTTCCCGTTGATCGGCGATGGAATTTCCTCCGTAAGCGTGTTCCAAGTGCCCAGATCCTTCCAGCTCCCTTCATAAGGAACCACAACGACGCGCTGAGCCTTCTCGATCACCTCATAATCGAAGCTAATTTTCGAGAGCCTTGCATACTGTTTGGACATTTCCTCATATTGAATCGGCAGTCCCTTATCGATGAGAAGCTGGATCAGATAGTCCAGCTTAAAAGAGAACACGCCGCAGTTCCAATAAGCGGATTGAGCGATGTATTGCGAAGCCTGCTCTTCGCTTGGTTTTTCTTTGAAGCTCTTTACGTTGCGGTACCCAGCCGAGGCATCCTCCGTCTGTTCAGAGAGAATATAACCGTACTTCTCCGAAGGATAGGTTGGCTTCACCCCCATAAGCGCTATATCCGCTCCGGACTCTTCCAAAACGCGATCCAAAGAAGATAATGTATGAAAGAACGGCTCCTCCACAAAAGGATCTACCGGCAGTACGGTAACGGTTTCCTGTAAATTGACGTTGGCTATGGAATACAGATACACCGCGGCTAGCGCGATCGCTGGGAACGTATCTCTGCGCTGCGGCTCTACGATGATCGGCACCCTGCCGGGAAGCTGATTTCGAATAATTTCAATCTGCGATATGCCTGCGGCAATAAAGGATGAATCCGCCAGGTTGCTCCTCTGCAGTTGCTTCCAAACGCGCTGCACCATGGACTCGGATTCTCCTTCTTCTCCAGGGAGCACCTTAAGGAACTGTTTGGAGCGAAGCTCGTTGGAGAGAGGCCACAGACGCTTACCCGAACCGCCGGACAATAAAATAATCTTCATCTTACTACTTCCCTCCATCCTTTTATCACAGCATTCTATATGGACTGCAGGAGCGTCCGGTATTTGTCGATTGACTGAGCCTTAGCGAGATACCGTTCCAAGTACAATCTTCCACCACGTCCGGTCAATTCCAACGTTTCCGGACCGCATGCGTACATGTTCGCTATGTGTTGGGAGATTTCGCGATATTGTTGCGGTTCCACAACGACTCCGCATCCGCTTTCCTTAATTAGGACGGCGGCTTCGCTTCCTTGCTCGAGAACGCCGAGTATCGGCTTTCCCGCGGCCATGACGCCGTAGATTTTGCTCGGAACCGAGACGCCCTTGATCCCTTTCTGATTGACGACCAAATGGACATCCGCAGCGCATAAAGAGTATTTGATGTTTTCTTTAGGCTGAAACGGAAGGAAGCGAACATTTCCCAGTCCCTTCTCCTCCACATATCGCTGCATCTCGGGCTTCATGGCGCCATCTCCGATAAAAACGAACAGGATATCCGGATGATCCTTAAAATCCGAAGCGACCCGTATAATGTTCTCCAGATCGTAATAAAGACCGAGATTCCCCGAGTACATCACGATAAATTTCCCCTGCAGATCATGATCTTTCAAAAACTTCGACACGTTAGCGTGGCTGCGGGGCAGCGGCGTGATATCCTGCTCATCGGTCCAGTTATTAATTACGCTGTTGCTCGGTACCCTGCGTCCACGAAAGCGGCTGTTCAGCGTCTCTTGCATGTCCTGTCCAACCGTGATGATATGGTCGGCTATGCGGCAGCTCAAATTATCCATTCTCTTGGCCAGACGAAACAGCCATTTTCGATTCGTGTAACTGATAGCTTCGGCTTGCTCCGGATTAAAATCCATGATGTTGTAGACGAGTTTTCCGCGTTTCAGCACCTTGCCGATGGCGCCAATCAATCCGCCGATAATCGGTGGAGAAGATATCGTATAGATGACATCCACTTTCTTAATGCGAAGCAATGCGATAACAGCTAATAGAAAATAGGAGAGAATAAACAGGATGCGGCTGAATTTGCTTCGCTTATTCACTTGAGGAGTACGGAGACGGATAATCCGTATACGTTCCAGTTGATCGTATTCAAACATTCTTTTCTTCTGGACGTGATTTGCGTTTTCCGGCTGAACGGCGATAACCGTCACATCAAAATCATGCTGGAGCTCCAAACAAAGTTCAGTTAGCAGCTGCCCGGACGAAGCATAATCCGGATGAAAATAATTGGCCACAAACACGATTTCTTTTTTCATTTCATGTCCCCTTACTGTCTTGGAATGTTCTTTTCGCCGCCTGAATGAACGCTACCGGGATCCTTATGTATCAAACAGATCATGGTAAGGATCATTCCGTACGACAAGGTTTTATAGCTGACCTGAAACAACAAGCCGATAATGACAGGTACAAAGGCTGCCAGCATGTAGGGGAGCATGGTGATCGTAAACCGCTGAAGAGCCCTATACAGGATCCAGATCAGATAAGTCATCAACACTGCAATCCCGATCAGCCCTCCCTTGAGCAGGAAAAAGCTAACCGCCGAATGAGTGTAGGATACAAGAATGTTGTTTACCGCCGGATCGTGAAACAGGCCTCCCCACCCCACTCCCAGCAGCATGGAATATGGAGAGGCGGACGTTTCAGCCAGTACGGCGGCGAGCTCATCCGTCTTTCCGTTCGCGCCGAAATCCTCCTGTTTGGATACCAACAATTCAAATGAGTTGGATATTTGCTCCTGGGCAAGCATCCCTGCGGCGACGAGAATGATCAGACCAATGATCAGCTTATTCATCGATTTGCGCGAGCTTACGATGAAGTAAACGGCAAAGCACAGCATAGCAAGCGCAAGCGGCGCGCGCTGCGCAACGGCCATGAGAGACCCGAGGGCCAGGAAACCGCCAGTCAGCATCACGAGGCTCCCCAGCCAGCGAAACGGGCTGGAGCTTTTCCAAGTATGAATCGCCATGATGGGAAGAAATACGCCGGCAAACGAAACGCTGGGATCATACGGAAGATACAGAAAATTATCAAAGTAATACATTCTGCCCACTTCCAGAGGGGAAATCTGTACAACCACGTAGAATCTGATGGATAAAATAACGCCCATTACGGAGATGATCCAAGGCAATATCGAAAGCCAATTGAGCGTTGAGCGTTTCATTGCCGGCAAGAGCAGGAGCGGAACGAACAGATACACGCACGGAATCAAATCGCGAATAATATCCGTCATATCCCACCCATAAACAACACCGCCGTTCAGAAGCCCAATCCACAGCAAAAAGAAGAAGCCGGCATGAATAACGACAGGCACGGTCCCGTAATGGCGATATAACGAGAAGCCGCCGCCCATAACAATGATTCCGGTCGGGATCGATACAAACAAGATCAGAAGAACAGCAATCAAAGCTTCTGCGATGCCGGGCTCTGCTGGAAAAGGGGAACTGAACAAGGCATATAACAGCAACGCTGCTATAAATCCGAATCCCCCCAAGTTGGCCACTGAGCTTCTGCTCCGATTATGCAATGTATCAGCAGGGAAACTCAGATTGTGATTCATGGGATTGACTCCTTATCTTTTAAGATCAGAACGGTGAGGAGCATTCCGTAGGAGAGCGTCTTGAAACTGGGCTGGAACAACAATCCGATCATGATCGGAACCCCGGCCCCAAGCATGTACGGGAGATTCTGCATGTTTACGCGCTTTAAGCACTTCCATATAATCCAGCTCAGATAAGCCAAAAAGACAGTAATACCGATAACCCCTCCCTTTAACAGGAAGAAGGTAAACGCCGAATGAGTAAACGAGACCTCAGACATGTAGGTCGGATCAAAAAACAGTCCCCCCCAGCCTATACCAAGCAGCAGCGTATACACCGACTTGGACGTTTCCTGAAGCACAGCCGCCAATTCATCCGTCTTCCCGTTCGCTCCATAGTTCACCTGCTTGGATAACAGCAAATCAAACGAGCTCGTGATCTGCTCCTGGGCCAGAATCCCGGCTCCAATCAAGATCACGATAATGACGATCAGCTTCCGTATGGACCTTCCGGAACTTACGCCGAAATACACGGCAAAGCACAGGGCAGCCAACCCCAGCGGGGCCCGCTGCGCTACGGCCATGAGCGAGCCTAACGCCAAAAAACCGCCGATCAGCATGGCCAGGCTGCTTAGCCAGCGGAGCGGATTCGTGCTTTTCCACGTATGCACGGCCATAATCGTCAGGAAGACGCCGGCAAACGAAACGCTCGGGTCATAAGGCAAATACAGAAAATTATCGAAATAATACATTTTCCCGATATCGAGCGGCGAAATGCGAACTTCCATATAGAATCTGATCGATAAAATAACGCCCATTACCGCGATGAGCCACGGAAGAATAGACAGCCATTTGAATTTGGAACGATTCATTGCGGGAAGCAGCAATAAAGGGACAAACAAATATACGCATGGAATAAGATCACGCAGTATATCCGTTGAATCCCAACGATAGATGACGCCTCCATTCAGCAGCCCCAGCCACAGCAGCACAAAAAAGCCCAAATGCAGCGGCATGGGGACGGTGTCATATCTGCGATACAGCGTAAAACCGCCGCTCATGACCAGAATTCCTGTCGGAAGCGAAACAAACAGTACCAGCAACGCCGCGATCAGCACTTCCGTCATGCCGGGATTGGCTGGAAAGGGCGCGCTGAAGATCGCGTAAATCAAGAGGGCCAGAATAAAGGCAAGCCCCCCCATAATTCCTCCTCCAGTCGGGACCGGGGACAACTGATTACCGATAGCAGTACGGCTGTTCATGTCCCCTGGCTTACTTTCCGGAGCTCCGACATCTTGATTCCGATCTGCCAGTAATAAACCGAACGTGCGAAAGCATAGTGGAAGCCGGCGGAACCATCGAGAAAGCCAAGCTTAATGATATAAGAGTGTATAAATGCAACCGCCCACTTCAAAGGCATCCGGTCGAACAGCTTCTTCTGGAGGCTTCGGATGAAAATTTGGGATTCGTTCAGGTTCCGAAAGCCGCCATTGGTGCGCACCACCGCCTCCCAATCCGAATAACGGTTATGCTTCGCGAAATAATCAAACAGGGAATCATGATCATAGTGCACCATACAACTGCTGAGCACCCCGGTACTTCCATCAATCTGAGGCTGATAATGCCCTTCCACTTCCCACATGTTCGACGCCGACAGATCGTCATGGTCCAGAAATCTGCCTAACCGACGGTGGAACAATACCAGCTTATACATCCTGTGCCCGTGCTTCAGCACCTTGTTCATGAATACATAGTCATACGCCACGAAATAGCCTGCCGCCAGATCCCGCTTTTCTTGAAACAACCCCTCTATCTCGGCGACCAGCCGGGGAGTGGCTTCTTCATCCGCATCCACGTAAAATACGTAGTCATTGCGGAACGGCAGCTCCTCAAGGCACCATTGCTTTTTCTTCGGATATTGGCCATTCCATGTAAAATTGATAACATGTGCACCCATTTCCCGTGCAATGGCACATGTTCGATCCGTGCTGTTGGAATCCACGACGAACACCTCGTCAAAAGCGGATACCGAAGCCAAGCACTTGGCTATGTTTTTTTCCTCGTTCTTTGTCATGATAATGACGGACACCGGGATTTTATTTTTCATAGGAAAAGCGCACCCTCTTATAGAATTTAGGAAAGCTATGTTTAACCAAACGAACGCCCCATTGCAGCAGCGCGATCGCAGCGCGGAGGACGATTGGCATCCCGAGAATGGATTTACGGATAAACCACTGGTCCCGTTGGCCTTGTTTATGCTGGGTTTGGGAGATACCGCCCTGCTCAAAAATGCATATGGGTTTACGGAGGTACGCTGTTGTCCCGCCCTGCAACAAGAGTTCCGCTGTCAGGGCATAATCCGCTCCGATCGGGTATTCCAGACGATACCTGATGCTGCTCAAACTTCCCCGCCTAAAAGCCATGGATTGGTGATGCGTAAACATGCCGTACCACATGCGCTTATGACTGCGGGCCGTCTTATACAACAGTTCACCCGACCGCGCTTCTTCAAGCGCATCGCCATACAGCAAATCCGGGAGTTGATGCTGGATAGCTTGCACACGAAGCCGTTCGCCAATCGTATCATCATAAAATCGATCGCCGGAATTCATGAAGACAACATACTGACCATTGCAACATTCCAGTCCTTTATTCATCGCATCATATATCCCTTGATCCGGTTCACTGACAAAGGACACTCGTTCATCTTCAATATTCTGAAGAAAAGCCAGCGTGCCGTCATCCGAGTTGCCGTCAACGACGATCCATTCGAGCGAGCAGGATTGCGACTTCACGCTTTGCCACGTTTTGATCAGACCCTGTAGATTATTTCTGCAGACCGTGACTACGGAGAGAAAAACTTCAGATCTGTCTTCTACCCATTGAGTCCGTATCATTTGTAACTGGCTCCCTTTAATCGAACTTGCTGTTCTATGTTTTTGTTCCTGCCTGCCAGACGCATCAACTGACGTATCAGATCAACGGGGTGGAAATGCACCGAAATGCCGAGTTTTCGCCGCACCTCTACCCACATCCAACCGTTCTGCGCAAGCAAACCGCATACCATCACGACGGCAAGCGCAAACGGCCCCCATGCATGAACGACCGTCACGGCCGCAATTACCGTCACGACACTGGTAACCAGCGTGATTCTCAACATGGTCCGCTCATGGCCGGTTAAGGTCAGAAGAAGTCCTGACGGGCCTGCGAATAAATTGATGAGCTGACCCAGCGACAAAACAGCCAGAATGGCATGACCTGAGCCATAGGCAGATCCAAATGCCAATTGAAGCACTTTCTCGCCCATCAGCATAAAAACCATTCCAATGACGATTGCGGGCAGCGTAGATATGCCAACAATGATCCGGCCGGCATTTTGAATGCTCGGGAACTGGCCGCTGCCGAAATACTTGGAAATGATGCTTGTCATCAGCGTATTCATCAACACGACGAAGAAATTAAGCACGGCCATTAAGCGTACGGCTGCACCATAAATCGCCACTTCGCTCTCATCGTAAAAAACGCCCAGAATCCAGATATCGCTAGAGGTGAGCATAAACAGCGCGACGTTCGAAGCCATCATCGGGAGAGAGACGGCAAGCAGCTGCCGGGCGTTTGGCCCATGATCTGCGGCCGGCTCATTCGTTTGGTTCCGGAACCCTCCCTGGAGAAGCTTCAGCAATCTCCAACCGGCGACGAAGCAGCTAATCCCCATGCAGACCGTAACCAAGATGAGCGCATGCTCCAACGATAATGATGAACGCCCGAGCCACATCAACAACCCTAAACCTGCCAGCATGAGAAAGTTGGACAAAACGCCGCTAAACAATGTAGCCTGCCTCACATCACCGTGTCCCCGAAAGGTCTCGGCCATTACATTTTGCAGAACCGTTAACATGATCCACAGCCCGGTCCATAACGCGGCCGATGCCATAATTTCCGAGCCCAAAACGCCTCGAAGCAGCGTCAGCTGCAGGAGTGTATACAGTATGCCTGTACCGGCTGCTCCGATCATCGCAATCTTCAGAGACAGCAGCGCGGTTTTACGGGCCCATGTCTGCTTTCCTTTCTCCCTCTGCTCGGCCAAAAAACGTATGATGCTCTGGTTCAAACCCAGCGTGCCAACCACGCCGCCAAAAAAGGCGATATTGAAAGCCATCAAATAGGCGCCGAAGGCTGCCGTATTCAGTACCCTGGACAGTAAGATATTAATGAGCAGCGCGGACCCTGCAAAGAATGCCCGCCCTGCAAATATCCACAAACCGCCGTTGACCGTTCGATTACGGGTGAGTTTGCGAAGATCGTGAAACCTTTCTAACTTATGCCGCGTGCTGGACGATCGTTTGCTTCTCACACGTATGCCGCCGACAGCGCTTCTTGGTATTTGATCTCTGCGCGCACCCGCTTCATGTCCTCGTCTACCATCATCTTAATCAGCTGTTCAAAGCTGACCTCAAGCTCCCACCCGAGCTGCTCTTTAGCTTTTGTGCAATCGCCAAGGAGCAGGTCAACCTCTGCAGGACGCACGAATTCGGGATCAATGACGACGTAATCCTCGTAATGCAAGCCCACGTAAGAGAAGGCTACCTCAAGGAGTTCCCTTACGGTGTGCATTTCGCCCGTTGATATCACGAAATCGTCCGGCTGCTCTTGCTGGAGCATGAGCCACATGGCTTTGATATAATCCCCTGCAAATCCCCAATCCCTCAATGCATCCAGATTCCCCATTCGCAGCTCCTGCTGCAAACCGTGCTTGATCCGGGCAACGGCATCCGTGACCTTCCTGGTAACGAACTCCAATCCCCTTCTGGGCGACTCATGATTAAATAAAATGCCGGAGCATGCGAACATCCCGAAGCTTTCGCGATAATTCACCGTGATCCAATGGCCGTATACCTTGGCTACGCCATAAGGGCTCCGAGGATAGAAAGGCGTTGTCTCTTTCTGAGGCGTTTCCACGACCTTGCCAAACATTTCGCTGCTGGACGCCTGATAGAAACGCGCCTCCGGCTTCACCAGCCGGACCGCCTCCAGCATATTGGTTACGCTGATCGCCGTCATTTGGCCCGTTGCCAGCGGCTGCGGCCAAGAAGCGGCTACATAGGACTGGGCTGCCAGGTTATACACTTCGTGCGGATCGGCGATACGGACCGCTTCGATTAACGAGGCGAGATCGGTCAAATCACCGGATATCCAGTGAATCTTATCTTTAATATGGGTTACGTTCTCGTAATTGGGTGTGCTGGTCCGGCGGCGCAATCCAAAAACCTCGTACCCTTTGCTTAGCAGAAACTCAGCCAAATACGAACCGTCTTGACCGGTAACGCCAGTGATTAATGCTCTTTTCATATTGATCCTCCAACGGATTTACTGTAGATCTGTTGCGATTCTAAATAGTGCTCATAAGTTCGGGCCAATCCTTGCTCAAGGCTGATCGACGGCTTCCAGCCGAGGGCTGTCAGCTTGCTGACATCCACCAGCTTTCTGGGTGTACCGTCGGGCTTTGAGGCGTTATAGACAAAACTTCCGTCATAACCGACAGTGGAGGCTATGCTCTCTGCAAGTTCCCGGATGGACACATCCTCTCCGCAACCGATATTGACGATTGTATTCTCCTCGTAATGCTTCATCAGGAACAAACAGGCATCGGCAAGATCGTCAGCGTAAAGGAATTCGCGCTTCGGCTGACCGGTACCCCAAATTTCCACCTCGCGTTGGCCTGTCTCCTTAGCCTCATGTATCTTGCGCAGCAGCGCGGGAAGAACATGGGAGGTTTCC
>NZ_AEXS01000047.1:0-15558 GCF_000204455.1 Paenibacillus sp. HGF5
TCATCTTACTGGACCTCCCTTAATTTTCGTTCATACAAACCTACACTTCGAACATCGGTACTTCTGCTATTCCTCAGAAATAAAGCGCTTTCATATTGTGTGTAATTTGATATGAGTGTTTGGGAGACGGGGCAGCCCAATTCGAGAACCGCCCCTTGCTGTTATTAGGCTTTTTTCAAGCGGATGACGTTCCATGATGCCTTGGCAAGCCTGGCGTTAACCATACCGTTATCGAGTTTCGCGCCCCCCTGATGATGAGGCTTTACTTTTTCCTCGGATGCGGTGTTCACCGCTTTCAGATCCTCATGCTCCAGCACGATATGCTCCAGCAGCCGGTAACCTTCAAAACTGCGAACATCGCATTCGAGCGCCAAGGCTTCCTCCAGATGGCGGTTCACGGCAAAAATCGTAATTTCTTCATCCTCTTCGTTATGAACGACCGCGCTGTCGAGATAAGGAACGTCGGTAAAGTCCTTGGAATCGTATTTCGGCGAGTCGACGATCGGCAGCAGGGATACGCCCCGGCCAAATTTGGAAGCATGAAGATACGGATAAAAGATCGTCTGCTTCCAAGATCGTCCGCCGTTCTCGGTCATGATCGGAGCGATCACGTTCACGAGCTGCGCCAGGCAAGCCATCTTGACCCGGTCCGCATGGCGCAGGAACGTGATCAGCATGCTGCCCACAAGAATCGCATCCTCGAAGTTGTACACATCCTCCAGCTGAGGGGGAGCGATGCTCCATGGATCAATCTGTCTGTCGGCGTCATTGGAATGATACCAAACATTCCACTCATCGAAGCTCAGATACATCGTCTTTTTGCTGCGTTTCTTGGCCTTGATGTAATCGCAGGTGGATTTCACCGTATGAATAAAGTGATCCATATCGAGCGTAAGCGCCAGGTAATTGGCGGTATCGTTATTACGGTTGCCGTAATATTGATGCAGGGATATGTAATCGACCGCCTCATACGTATGATCCAGCGTTACGGCTTCCCATTCAGGGAATGTCGGCATGCCCGTGCTCGAGCTTCCGCAGGAAACCAGCTCGATGGTCGGGTCGACGAGCCGCATGGCTTTTGCCGTCTCAAGCGCAAGCCGGCCGTACTCTTCGGACGTCTTGTGTCCGATCTGCCAAGGTCCGTCCATCTCGTTGCCGAGGCACCAGGTCTTGATCTTGTGCGGCTGTTCATAACCATGGCGGCGGCGTAGGTCGCTCCAATACGTGCCTCCCGGATGGTTGGTGTATTCCAGCAAGTTTCTGGCAGCATCGATCCCCCGCGTCCCCAGATTCACGGCCATCATGACATCCGAGCCCACTTCCTTGGCCCAAGATATAAACTCATTCGTGCCGACATCGTTCGGCTCCAGCGTTCTCCAAGCCAGCTCCAGCCGTTTTGGCCGTTCGGCAACAGGCCCCACGCCATCTTCCCAGTTATACCCCGAAACGAAATTCCCGCCGGGATACCTGATAATCGGGACGTCCAGCTCCTTGATCAATTCCTTTACGTCATTCCGAAAACCGTCCGCATCCGCGGTTTCATGGCCGGGCTCGTAAATCCCGCCATATACTGCGCGGCCTAGGTGTTCAATGAATGAACCATAAATGCGGTTATCAACTTGCGCGATCCGAAACGACTTATCCACGATCATTCGTGCTTTCATGTTCTCAGCTGCCAAGTTCTTCACCTTCCGTTTGATATAATTATAAAACAATTCAAATATAATTAAATGAATTCGTTTTCAGATCTAAAATATCATATGAGGGGGTCTCTGTAAATATACAAATGTAAAATGATTTACATAAACAAAAAATAAATTTTTATAATCAAAAAATCAGTGCATTTTCTGTCGAAAATAGCCGAAATCACTTGTTTTATGCAATCCTTATTTAATATAATCCTCAAATAAAAGCGGTTTCAGCATCCGTTTTATTGTTTCACGCACAAGTTTTCTGAAGATTTTGAACGCATCTTTATTTCACGCTCATATTGATTTATAATTGTTTGAAATAAACGTTTGCAAACATCCCATCGTTATAAATCCCTTAATTGGAAGAAGGTTTGAAATAAGATGATCTACATTAAAGATTTAATGAGCGGACTTGATATCTTTAAAGCGCTCAGCTCTGAGATCCGCATTCAAATTTTGGAGCTGCTGGCCAAGAATCAAAGCCTGAACCTGAATGATCTCGCAAACAGGCTGAACCTCAGCAATGGCGCCATTACCATGCATATCAAGAAGCTGGAGGAAAGCGGCCTGATCGAAATCCATACCACGGGCGGGAAGCATGGCATCCAGAAGATCTGCTATCTGAATAAAGACACCTTGATGGTCGATTTGCGAAGCAAGGATATTAATAATCTGTACGAGGTGGAAATTCGCGTCGGCCATTACAGCGACTACCAAGCCATCCCAACCTGCGGACTTGCGACCAAGGACAGCATCATCGGGGATTTCGACGATCCGCGCTATTTCGCCGATCCGGAGCGCATCAATTCGGAGATTATTTGGCTGACCGAAGGTTTCCTGGAATATCGGATCCCGAATTATTTGAAATCCAACCAATCGTTCCGCGAGATCCAATTCTCCTTGGAGCTGGGGTCTGAAGCACCGGGACATTGCGATAATTACCCATCGGATATTTTCTTTTACGTCAACGGGATCGAAATCGGCAGCTGGACAAGTCCGGGTGATTTCGGGGACAAACGCGGTACCTTCAACCCTGAATGGTGGCCACCCCACTTGAACCAATACGGCATGCTGAAGCTCATCCGAATCAATAAAGAAGGCAGCTTTATCGACGGGTGCCGCATTTCGGATGTCGGTTTGGACCAAATTCAGCTCGATTACAAGAGCGAGCTTACCTTCAGGATTGCCGTTAACGAGCAGTCGGTGAATAAACGCGGCTTAACCATTTACGGCAAGCATTTCGGCAACTACAGTCAAGATCTGTTGGCCCGCGTGCTGTATGATGTGAAGGAAGGATAAGGGAGCGAATGCATGTGTTTGGCGGGCGGTAGGCATGCGGTGATGTATCATTCTCAAACGGCAGTACAAGCTGCATTCCAACTAACAAGCCATCGGTTCGACTGTTTTGGACCCCCTATATCAGGCAGCCAGCTAAAATAGACGAACGCAAAAAAGGACTCTCTATGATCATTCGATCATGTAGAGGCCTTTTTTAGCAAAACGGAATACCTTCTATAACCTTATCAGCAAGCCCATTCTTTAGGGCGGGGGACGGGCATGGCCCGCTCTCTGCTTTGCTATCTGTATGAAGTCAGAGGTTGTCCTACCCCGTCAGCCTCGTTCAGCGTCCTCAGGATGGTATGACGGTCGCGCAGCTTATGCGCCTCCCGCAGGCTCTCCCCGAACAGCTCCTCATCAATGCCAAGCTCCTCCAGGCTGGAAGGACCTCCCGCTTGCCGCAGCAGCCCGGCGATCTCCTCCTTCGAAGGAACCTTCCGAAGCCACTCCCGAACCTGCTCTCTATACGTCTCCCAAAGCTTGGGCTCGGCATAAGGATACACTCCCTGATCAGCCGCAGCATGGTAAAGACTTGATATCTCACTGCAGGCAACCCCTACCTTGGCGCCATGAAGCAGCGCCCGGTTGCCGCGGCGCAAGTACTCCATCTCCCAGTAATGCGACAAATGATGCTCTGCCCCGGAGGCAGGATGGGACTGCCCGAACAGCAGCATCGCGATCCCGGATTCAATCAAGGCCGTCATCAGAATGCGAATGCCTTCCTCCGTGCGCTGGCCGATGGCCTCCACGTGCTGGATGCAAGATTCCAGTGCCCGTTCCGTAATTTCTGCCACTTGGTCATCATAGGGCTCGCCGGCCGTGGTCGAGGAGAATCTCCAATCCAGCAGCGACGTATATTTGCCGAGCATATCGCCAAACCCTGCCGCTATAAGCGGCTGCGGCGCTTTCGCAAGGATATCCGGGTCGGCGAATATGGCGATGGGAGCCGTTGCCGCAAAGGTCTGCTTGATCCCTCGAACCACGATCGGCGCCCCGGCCGAAGTAAAGCCGTCTACCGAAGGTGCCGTAGGTACAGAGACGAAAGGCTTCCCGCACCGATGAGCGACAAAGCGGGTAATGTCATGAAGGGTACCGGATCCGGCAGCGATGAGGCATCCTGTCCGCTCCGGCTCCACCTCGATAAAAAGCTGCATCAGCGAGCGTTCATCCGCCACCACGTCGCCTAACTCATCAGGCTTGATCAAGCACAGCCGGGGTTCCAGACCCTCCGCTTCCAGCCCATCCATCAGCGTTTGACCCGCGGCTTCATACGTATTCGCATCGGCCACAACGATCGGTGAATTGAGGCCCTGCCGTTTAAGGTACCCGGGCACAGCTGAAATAGCGCCGGGCTCCAGCTCCATCGTTTCAAGTCCGCGGAACGCCGGCCGGACTTCCCTCATTCGGCTCATTAAACCTTTTGCTTCGTTCAAATAATCCGTCATGCAGCTCCTCCCCTTTTATCCCATCCTATGTTGATGATCCAAACATCTGGTCTATATTTGTCTCGAAGGACGTCCCGCCCTCTATATGCAGGGCGGTCCGGTCCTCTTCTGGTATTGCGCTTGCCCGGCTGGCCTATTCTGCCGTCTGCTTAATCCGCTTCAGCCGTTTCATGACGTCGTTTTCCCCACGGCCGAAATAATCATGCAGCTTGCTGTATTCCTGATACAGCTGCTCATACACTTCCACATGCTCCGGTATCGGCTTGAAGGTCTCTTCCTTCACCCGTGCCATTTTCTCGGCCGCATCGATAATGGAATCATATCCGCCTTTGGCCTGACCCGCCGCCACTGCGGCGAACATCGCGGCACCCAGCGCCGGCGTCTGTTTGGAATCAGCCACATAGATTTCACGATTGGTAACGTCCGCATAAATCTGCATCAGGAGACGATTCTTCTGCGGCAGTCCGCCGCATGCATAGAGAACATCCACAGCCACGCCGTTCTCATGAAAGGCGTCCACGATTTTGCGCGTGCCGAAAGCCGTCGCCTCCAGCAAGGCGCGATAAATTTCCTGCGGCTTCGTCAACAGCGTCATCCCTAACATCAATCCGGTCAGATCCGTATCCACCAGCACCGAGCGGTTGCCGTTCCACCAATCCAGCGCCAGCAAACCACTCTGACCCGGCTTGTATGCAGCCGCTTCCCGTTCCAGCCATTGATGCAAGCCGATTCCTTCCTCGGTCGCAGCCTCCTTAACGTACGCGGGAAGCGCTTCCTCAACGTACCATTCAAAAATATCGCCCACCGCCGATTGCCCGGCTTCATAACCGTATAATCCCGGAATGATGCCGTCTTCGACGACGCCGCACATCCCTTCGACCTGCTTCTCTTCCGTGCCGAGCAGCATATGGCAGATCGAGGTTCCCATGGCCATGACCAGCTTGCCCGGTGTTACGACGCCGACCGCCGGTACAGCGGCATGCGCGTCAACGTTGCCGACGGCCACGGCAATGCCAGGCGTTAAGCCCATCATTTCTGCCATCTTCTCGGTCAAGCCGCCGGCGCTGCTCCCAAGGGGACGGACCTCTCCGCGCAGCTTCGTATCGGCCAGATCCTCCAATCTGGGATCCAGCGCTTTAAAGTAATCCTTGCTTGGATATCCGTCCTGCTTATGCCATATCGCCTTGTAACCAGCCGTACAGCTGTTGCGGACTATATGGCCGGTCATTTGGGAGATGACCCAATCCGTGGCCTCCAGGAACCGATCCGCGCGTTCATAGATGGCCGGTGCCTCGTCAAGAATCTGCCAGACTTTGGCTATCATCCATTCGGAAGAGATCTTCCCGCCGTAACGGGGCAAAAAAGCTTCTCCGCGCTCAGCGGCGATCGCGTTGATCTTGTCTGCTTCCGGCTGGGCCGCGTGATGCTTCCACAGCTTAACCCAGCTGTGCGGCTGATCGGCCAGCTCCGGGTGGAAGCAGAGCGGCTCGCCAAGCTCGTCAACCGGGAGCATGGTGCAAGCCGTAAAATCGATGCCGATGCCGATCACATCCGCCGGATCAATGCCGGATTGCTGGATGACCGCAGGCACCGATACCTGCAGAACCTCCAGGTAATCCCCCGGATGCTGAAGCGCCCAGTCATGCTCCAGCCGCTTTCCGGAACCCGGCAGAAACTCATCAATAACATGGTGCCGATAAGGCGTTACATGATCCGCTACTTCCTGCCCGTTCGCCAGATTAACCAATACCGCACGTCCGGACTGCGTTCCGTAATCGACACCAATGGTGTATTTATTCCCCATCTCATTTCCTCCTACCGATGAAATCATGAATGATGAATATATGCGTTACTTTTGACCGTAATAAGCATTGACTCCATGCTTCCGCAAAAAATGGCGATCCAGCAGCGTCTGATCCATCGGTTCGGTTTCGGGATTGATCTGCTGCATCCGGGCTGCAATCTTGGCGCACTCCTCCAGCACCACCGCATTATGCACGGCGTTATGCGCATCCTTGCCCCACACGAACGGCGCATGGGAATGCACAAGCACGCCTGGCACCATGTTCGGATCCAGATCCGTGAATCGTTCAACGATTACGTTGCCCGTCTCCAGCTCGTAGGCCCCCTCGATTTCTTCCCGGGTCATGGGCCGCGTAACTGGAATCTCCCCGTAAAAATAGTCGGCATGCGTCGTTCCGTAAGCAGGCAGCGCGCGTCCCGCCTGAGCCCAGCTCGTTCCCCATGGAGAGTGGGTGTGCACAATCCCGCCGATCTCTTTAAAGTTCTGATACAGCACCAGATGAGTCGGGGTGTCGGAGGAAGGCCGCAAATCCCCTTCAACGACATTCCCCTTCAAATCCAGCACGACCATGTCGGCCGCTTTTAAATCCTCGTATGGCACGCCGCTCGGCTTAATGACAAACAGTCCCCGTTCACGGTCGATGCCGCTGACGTTTCCCCATGTAAAGGTAACGAGCCCGTACTTCGGAAGCTCCAGATTCGCCTCAAGCACCTGCTGCTTCAAATCCTCCAACATGAACAACCGCTCCTCTCCAGCCTTTGAAAATTAATTGTACGTACAAGTTTACAAGCAAGGGTCCGATATATCGGACCTTAAACTCCCTATTCTCTATCGTTTGTCCACCGATTCTCTCTCCACAAGCTCCGGTTGATAAACCGTATCCTCAAATACGGTATGATGCTCGATCATGCTGATCAACTGCCTGGCCGCCATGATCCCCATCTCCGTCTTCGGGTGGGTCATCGTCGTCAGCTTCACGCCGGAAGCAACGGATAGCGTGGAATCATCGAAGCCGACCATGGATACGTCCTGCGGAATTTGCAGCCCGCATTCCCCGGCCGCCTCCGCCAAAGACACGGCCAGCTCGTCGTTATAACATACGAATCCCGTCGGCCGCTGCCCGATCGGCTGCTTCAGCAATTGGACGGCCTGTTCATAAGGGAAACGGCCCTTCTGTTCCGTTGTATACGTAACCACCCGCTCCGGCGAAACGGGGATGCCCGCCTCCCGATGCGCCCGCAAGAAGCCCTTTAGCCGGTTTACGCCCTGAAGGTCGTCCCGCTTGAAGAATCCGGCAATCGCCGAATGTCCGTTCTCGATCAAATGCCGCGTGGCCTTGTAACCGCCAAGCTCATCGTCCAGCTTAAGGCAAGGGCATTCCAGTTCCCGATACTTCTCGTTGATCATCAGAAACGGAATCCCCTTCTCCTGCAGGGACAGGAAATATGTCAGATTCGGATTGCCCTCCGCGCTCTTGGTCGGCTCGATAATCAGCCCGCTCAGCGGCTGGCTGGTCATGAGCTGAAGGCTCTCCATCTCCTTCTCCTTGTTGTTGTCGGTGCTGGAAAGCAGCAGGCGGTATCCCTTGCTGCGCAGCTCCGCCTCCGCTCCCCTGACGATATGCGGGAAAATATAATCCGAGATGTACGTCGTCATGATGCCGATCGTCTTGACCTGCTCGCTTTCCCGCCGCGCCGGGTTGCGGGCAAAGGTTCCTTTGCCTTGAATCCGTTCGAGCCAGCCTTCCTTCTCCAGCTCGCCGAAGGTTTGGCGGACCGTCTGGCGGCTTACGCCGAACTGGTCCGCGATTTCATGCTCCGAAGGAACCTGTTTGCCTGCTTGAAGCCGGCCGGATTCAAACCATGAGAGCAGTTCGTTTTTTAATACAATATATTTGGGTATCCGTCTATTATTCATCATTCACCTCTAGCCTCACGCACTCATTATATTAGGATCCCCTGCAATCCTAAGCTATCTCGCTATTGTAACACAGGCCAGGCGAATGCCGACAGAACCAGTTACCGCAGACGGTATGCGGCTTCGCTCCAACGGAGCTCGTTCTTGAAGCGCGGTATCGTTGTATCCTTGTCGATAACGACCGCTTCAATGCCGGTCATCTCCGCCCAATCGCTTAAGTGTTCGGCCGTCATGGCATAAGAGAGTACGGTATGGTGCGCGCCGCCGGCCAAAATCCACGCTTCCGCAGATTCGCGAAGGGATGGCTGCGGCTTCCACAGCACGCGGGCCACCGGCAGCTTCGGCATCGGCTGCTCCACCTTGACGCCGTCCACCACATTCACCAGCAGTCTGAAGCGGTGCCCGAGATCAATCAGGGAAGCATTGACGGCAGGGCCGTCTTGGCCGTTAAACACGAGTCGCGCCGGATCTCCCTTGCCCCCAATCCCGAGCGGATGAACCTCAAGCGTCGGCTTATCCAGCGCGATGGTCGGGCATACCTCCAGCATGTGCGATCCGAGAATCATATGATTTCCCGGCTCGAAATGATAGGTGTAGTCCTCCATGAAGGATGTGCTTTTATTGTCTGCAAGCACCTTCAACACGCGTGTCAGGGCCGCTGTTTTCCAATCCCCTTCCCCGCCGAAACCGTAACCGGACTCCATCAAGCGCTGCACGGCGAGTCCTGGGAGCTGCTTCATTCCGTGCAGATCCTCGAAGGTCGTCGTGAATGCGCCGAAGCCGCCTTCCTCGAGGAAACGACGCAACGCAATCTCGATCCGGGCTTGGTACGCAATCGAATCGCGCACGGGACCATCGCTAAGCCCTTCCTTGGTAATCGAATACGACTCCGCATATTCGTTCAGGAGCGCCTTGACCTCTTCATCGCCGACTTCGTTCATGGACTGCACAAGGTCGCCGATGCCGTAACCGTTCACGGACCAGCCAAGCTTGATTTGCGCCTCCACTTTGTCCCCTTCGGTTACCGCTACCTGACGCATATTGTCGCCGAAGCGGGCCACCTTCAGCCTGCGGCTTTCGGCATAGGCCGCGGCAGTCCGCATCCAGCCGGCAATGCTGCCGCGAACCTCCCCGTCTTCCCAGTGGCCCACAACGACCTTGCGGGCGATGCCCAGGCGGGCACCGATATGGCCATACTCACGGTCGCCGTGTGCGGACTGGTTCAGGTTCATAAAGTCCATATCAATCGTTTCCCAAGGAATATCCCGGTTGAATTGGGTATGGAAATGAAGAAGCGGCTTCTGCAATTGGGATAGGCCCGCGATCCACATTTTGGCCGGGGAGAACGTATGCATCCACGTCATGATGCCTGCGCAGGACTCATCGTTGTTAGCCTCAAGAATCAGCTTGTATATTTCATCGGGTGTCGTTACGATCGGCTTGAATACAATGGGGTACGTAAATACAGGATCTTTGTCAAACTCCGTTGCCACGATGCGGGAGTGCTCGGCGACCTGCTCCAGCGTTTCGGGACCATACAAGTGCTGGCTTCCGGTGACAAACCAAAAAGTATGCGGTTTCAAATTCATGATTATAACGCCTCCTGTACGAATGATTGCTCACTAACTTGTACATACCTTTACATGTAAATGAATGACCATAAAAAGATGTACGTACAAGTTGAATCACTCACATTCTACCTCCGCATCTCCAAAATAGCAAGATCAAAATTAAAAAAGAGCTGCCCCTATAGGTAACAACGAGCGAACCCATAGAGACAACCTCTATCATTCAATCTCAGTGACGTTCTACCTCCAAATGCGAACCAACTCTCATGAAAAATCTTTAGACCGTCAAATAATGCTCGAACTGCTCCATATCGATGGCATCCTGCACCCCTTCGGCTACGATCGTCCCTTTATCCATGACATAGATATAATCGGCCACGCTTCGGACGAATTCGATGCTCTGCTCCACCAGAATGACCGACGTTTCTCCTTTGGCTTTGATCCCGCGGATGACGTCTTGAATTTCCTCCACGATGGAAGGCTGGATTCCTTCGGTCGGCTCGTCGAGCAGCAGCACTTTGGGCCGGGAGGCAAGCGCCCTCGCGAAAGCAAGCTGCTGCTGCTGTCCTCCGCTTAGATCGCCGCCTTGGCGGTGATACATTTGCGGCAGTACCGGAAACAGGGCTAACACCTCTTCCGGGAATGTCTTCGTACGAGGCACGCATGGCTCAAGGCCGAGCAGCAGATTCTCTTTTACAGTGAGTTGGGGGAAAATCTCGCGCCCTTGCGGGACATACCCGATCCCGCCTCTTGCTCTCTTGACGGAATCCCAGCCGGTAACCTCCTGCTCGCCAAGGCTCATCCGCCCCTGCCGGATTTTCAATTGCCCGGTTATCGTTCGCATCAGCGTGGTTTTTCCGACTCCGTTGCGCCCAACCAGGCATACAATCTTTGCGGGGTCCACGACCATGGACACGCCGCGCAGGACGGCACTCTCCCCATAACCCGATTCAATGCCCTGCAGCTTGAGCATTCGCCTCCCTCCTTTTTCCAAGGTAAACCTCGGCCACCACCGGATCGCGCTGAATCTCCTGCATGGATCCTTCCTTCAGCAGTTTCCCTTCATGCATGACGGTAACCTTGGCGGCAAAAGAACGTACAAACTCCATATCGTGCTCGACCACAACGACGGAGCATTCCTTAGCAATGCCTTGAAGGAGCTCGCCGGTCTTCATCGTTTCCTCGTCCGTCATTCCCGCTACCGGTTCATCCAGCAGCAGAAGCCGCGGCTTCTGAAGCAGCAGCATGCCGATCTCCAGCCACTGCTTCTCTCCATGCGACAGGGAACCTGCCCGAACATGAAGCCGATCGGGAAGTCCGATCAATTCCAGCACCTTCTTCATCTCGAACGTAGTGCATCGATTTCTCCTGACCTTCAGCGCCCGGAGCACGCTTCGGTCCGAATCGACGGTCAGCTCCAGGTTTTCCTTGACGCTCAGGTTGGGGAATATCGACGGTGCCTGGAATTTCCGGCCCACGCCGAGACCCGCAATTTCATAGTCCCGCTTCCTCGTAATCTCAAGACCGTCGCCGAGCAGCACCCGCCCCGTCCCAGGCTTAGTCTTTCCGCAGATCACATCCAGCATCGTGGTCTTCCCTGCCCCGTTCGGGCCGATCAGAAAATGCAGCTCATGCTGGCGAAGCGCCAGATTCATGCCGTTTACCGCTACGAACCCGCCAAAGGCCACCGTTATATTTTCCGCGGACAGCACGGTGGGCGACATGCCGATGCCCCTGACTTCCCCATGTGCGGCTAGCGAAACATCAGCTCTCTTTGCGTACGGCTGCATGGACAGTCCTCCCTCTTTTGGATAATGACGAAGCCGCCTTGCTCCACAATCCCGTCAATCCTCTCGGCATCAAGACCACAACAATGACAAACAAAGCGCCCAATACCAGCAGCCACCCTTCGGGATAAGCTTCGCTGATCCCGGTCTTGGCCGCGTTCAGCAGCACGGCGCCGATTATGGCGCCGATCAGCGTTCCCCTGCCGCCAAGCGCGACCCAGAGCACCATTTCAATAGACGGGACGATGCCCATCATGGACGGCGAAATAATGCCGACCTGAAGCACAAACAGCATGCCGGCTAGCCCGGCCAAGCCCCCCGATACGGCAAACGCAAAGGTTTTGTAGCGGGAAGGATCGAATCCCAGAAACCGTACCCGGTTCTCCCCATCCCTCGACGCTTCCAGCACCTGGCCCACGCGGCTGTTCACAATTCTTCTGCATAGAATATAGGCTCCTGCCAAAGCGGCCAGCGTAATAAAATACAATCCTATTTTCGTGGAGGGCGCATTCAGGTTAAATCCCAAAACGGAGCTGTACCCCGTAATCCCGTTCGTGCCCCCCGTCCACTCCTGCTTGCCGACAAACAGCGTAACCACGATCATGACCAGGGCCTGCGTCAGAATCGTAAAATACACGCCGACGATCCGGTTGCGGAACGTAAAGAATCCAAGTATCAACGCCAGCAGGGCCGGCAGCAGCATCCCGAGTATCAAGGCCGCCGGGAACGACCGGAAAGGCTCCCAGAACCAGGGCAGGGACGCCACCCCGCTCCATCCCATAAAATCAGGCAGGGCCGAGCCGCTGGCGTCCAGCTTCAGATACATGGCCATGGCATAAGCACCCAGCCCGAAGAACACGCCATGTCCAAGGCTCAGAATGCCGCCGTACCCCCAGATCAGGTCAAGCCCGACCGCCAGGATCGCCAAAGCCAAAAATTTCGTTAGCAATCCGAGGCGAAAAGGGGTCGTGAACAAGGGGGCCAAACACATCAGAAGCAGCACCGCGCTCCATAGAATCCGTTTCGATCGGCCGCCGGGGTTTCCTGTCAACCATTTCAGCACCATGCATTCCCCTCCTCTCTAATCCAAACTGCGCGTTCGCAGCGCGACGAGCCCGCGGGGCTTCCACTGCAGGAAAGCCACGATGCAGGCGAACACCAGCACTTTGCCGATGGAAGCCGAAGTATAGGTCTCAAACAGCGTGTTGAACACGCCGATGCCCAGCGCTCCGGCAACCGTGCCGACCAGCTTTCCTACGCCGCCCAGCACCACCACCATGAAAGCATCGACGATATAGTAGGTCCCGATCGATGGTCCGATCGGGCCGAGCAGCGTCAAGGCACAGCCGGCAATACCGGCGATGCCCGAGCCTATCGCAAACGTCAGTCCGTCCACGCGCCGGGTCGAAATGCCGAGACAACCGGCCATGCTTCGGTTCTGCATCACCGCCCGCATTCTTCGGCCTTGAACCGTTCTGTAAATATAAAGATACATCGCCGTCAGGACGACGGCCACAAGCAATACAATGAACAGCCGCTTGTAAGGAAGGATGATGCTTGAGGTGATCGCAAGCCCGCCGTTAAGCCAGGAAGGGCTGGTTACGGCCACGTTCGGTGCGCCGAAGATGAACCTTGCGATCTGCTGCAGCATCATCCCGACGCCCCATGTGGCGAGCAGACTATCCAGCGGTCTGCCGTACAGATGGCGGATAAGCACCATCTCAAGCAGCCAGCCGACCGCAGCGGCAACCATGAAGGATACTAACAATGCGGCGATGAAATAGGTATCGAACCAGGATTTCGGCATATAGGCGGAGAACAAGCCTTGGGTAACGTACGTGGAATAAGCGCCGATCATAATCAGCTCGCCATGGGCCATATTAATGACATTCATTAAGCCGAACGTTACCGCCAAGCCGAGCGCGATCAATAATAATATCGAGCTGACGCTCAGTCCGTTAAACACCTGCAGGATCGTCATATCCATCCGGGATGAACCTCCTTTCACGAAAGGCCCGCAGGCCTTTCATGCATGAGATGAAGTTTTATTCGCCGCTCAAACCTTTTGCCCAATCGTATGTTTTCAGATAGGGGTCCGGTTTGACGGGTTCGCCCGAGTTCCAGAGCTCCTTGAACTGTCCGTCAGCCTGCACCTCGCCGATGCGCACCGTTTTATGAATATGCTGATTGTCGCCATCGATGGTCACTTTGCCTTCGGGGGCGGCGAACTCAATGCCTTTGGCCGCTTCCTTCACCTTATCCACGTCCGTGGTTCCCGCCTTCTCTACCGCAGCCTTCCACAAGTACACCGCGGTATAACCAGCCTCGATCGGGTCGGCCGTGACCCGGTCAGCACCGTATTTCGCTTTGTATTTATCAACAAAAGCTTTGTTTTCCGGAGTATCCGTGGACTGATAGTAGTTCCAGGCTGCCAGATGGCCCTCCAGGATATCGGCGCCGATGCCGCGGATTTCCTCCTCCGCTACGCTTACGGACAGCGTGGTCATGTCCTTGGAGGTAATGCCCGCATCCTTCAGCTGCTTGAAGAAGGCCACATTACTATCGCCGTTCAGCGTGTTATAGACGATATCGGGTTTCGCTTCTTTGATCTTGGCTATAATCGTGCTGAAATCGGTGTGGCCCAGCGGCGTGTATTCCTCTCCCACAAGCTCGCCGCCCTCGGCCGTCAGTTGGGCCTTAATGATCTTGTTGGCCGTTCTTGGGAACACATAATCGGAGCCGAGCAGAAACATTTTTTTGCCGCGGTTCTCGAGCAGCCAGGACACCGAAGGCACGATTTGCTGATTGGTTGTTGCGCCCGTATAGAAAATGTTAGGGGAGGATTCCAGCCCTTCATATTGAACCGGATAGAATAAGAGACCGTGGTTTTGTTCGAAAACAGGGAGCATGGCTTTCCGGCTGGCGGAGGTCCAGCCTCCGAATACGGCGGCAACCTTATCCTGCTGCAGCAATTTGCCCGCCTTCTCCGCGAAGGTCGGCCAATCCGAGGCGCCGTCCTCGATCACGGGTTCGATTTGCTTGCCGAGCACGCCGCCCGCCGCATTGATCTCTTCGATCGCAAGCATCTCGGCATCCTTAACGGACACCTCGCTGATCGCCATCGTTCCGCTGAGCGAGTGAAGAATGCCGACCTTGATCGAATCGCCTGCGGCTTCTACCGGCGGGCTCCCGTTACCCGCTCCGGCGGTTGGAGCGGTTTCCTTTTCCGTCACGCAGCCTGACATTAAAATGGCGCATAATACAAACGAGGCCCATCCTTTAACGATTACGCTTTGTTTTTTCATTGGTTCCCCACTCCCTTTTTCCGTTTCCGAACATTCCGTCTATAACCTCTCTACTCTGTTCGTTATTCCACATTATAGTTGCCTTATATTTCCCGTGTCAATAATTCTTACATAATTTTATTTCGTTTTTTCATTTTTAGTAAAATTGTCGTGCATTTCCGTTATTTTATGTTATATAAAGTAACATTTATTTTGTGTTTATATAATAATAGAATGAATTTCCATTATAATATGTTATTTTTACTAACATTAAATAAAAACAGCCCTTGATTTCTCAAGAGCTGCCGTCGTTCATTATTTATCTGATCATGTTCCTGTTCGAAATCGTAATCGGCACCCGGTCCGGATAATCCGTAATGATGCCGTCCACGTTAATTTGAAGCACGTAAGGTATTTGCAGCATATCCCGAATGGTCCACACCATCGTTTTCATCCCCGATTGATGGATCTTTTGAACCAGTCCCTTGGAGACGAGCCTCATCGAGATACTCACGTATTCCGCGTACGCCTTCATACTATCCAGCCGCTGCTTGGATAAGTCGCCCGAACTGGTGATAACTACGCCAAGCGGAATATCGGGCATCAGCTGGCGGAACCGAACCAGCGAATCCGTATCGGCAGACTGAACGATAATCAGGTTCTTGTACCTTAGTCCATCAGTCTGGGCGGCATATCTTCTCAAATCGCCTGCAACCTTTTGCTC